>JBLYYW010000413.1:0-14436 GCA_048550155.1 Acidimicrobiales bacterium
CTCCAACTCCAGCTCTTCGACAAGTCGACAAACGTTCTCGGCCGTGCTCTCCACAACGCTGGGATCGACGGGGTTCCGATCCCTGGTCAGGTTGGTGAGGGTGGATTCGTGGCGTTCGAGAACAGCCGCGACCCGGCCGGTCTCGCCAAGAGACTCATACAGATTGTCGATGCCGGCGAGCGGCGGGCGGCCGGGATGACAAGAACACCATCGGGTTTCACACATCCGGCTTCAATGCTCTCCGGCGCAATGTCGCCGACTCTGATCGATTCGCACCAGATCTGCTCTGGATCGGGCCGTACAGCCAGGATGTCCTCTACCGTCGGCTGCCGGGTGCAGGCACCGCCGACCACAGCCAGAAGAATCAGAAGTTTGTGCCGCACTGGTGCAGTATGGCAGTGGACCGCGCGAGCCTGGAGAGCAAAACTGTCACCGTGATCCAACACCATCCGACGCGACCCACCCGAGTTTGGTAGGTCAGATTGTCAGCCGGCGACGACATTCGGTCGGATTGTCAGCGGGGGGCGACGGTATTTGTCGCCACCAGCTGAAATTTGAGCGCTAGTGGTACATCAGGTATTCGTTTTGTTCCCAGGGGGTGATGGGGGCTTCGCCGTGGAAGGTGCCTTCGGCTTCGGTGAAACGTTCCCATTCGGCTCGTTTGTTGGCCAGGAAATTGTCGACGACATCCTGACCGAGAGCGGCGGCGAACACCGTGTCGGTTTCGAGGTCGTCGAGCCCGGCGTTGAGATTCGGGGCGGCGCAGATGTCGGTATTCACGTCTTCGAACCCGTCCCCTGTTTCGGCCGGCGGACAGTCGAGTTCGTTCACGACGCCCAACCGGGCTGCGGTGAGAACGGCCGCGATCGCCAGGTGCACGTTGGCGGCGCCGTCGGCGATGCGATTCTCGATCCGTGTCGCGGGTCCGCGATTGGGGGGAATGCGGTTGGCCACGCATCGGTGGTCGAGACCCCAGTTGGCCCAATACCCGGTGAGCTGCGCGGGTTGCAGACGGCGGTAGGCGTTTACCGTCGGCGCCGTGATGGCGGTCAGGGCCCTGTGGTGGTCGCAGAGCCCGGCGATCGCACCGGTTGCGATAGCCGAAAGGCCATGTTCCTGTTCGGTGTCGACCAGGACATTACGACCGTCGGAATCGACGAGCGACATGTTCACGTGCACCCCGCTGCCGCTGATCTCGGGGAATGGTTTGCCAAGGAATGTGAGATCGAGGCCGCGGGCAAGAGCGATCTCGCGGGCCATCACCCGGAACAGGAAGATGTCGTCGGCCACGCTCAGGGCATCGCCGTATTCGAGGGTCAGTTCGTATTGGGACTCGTCGAACTCGGCGTTGATCGACTCGATCCGGAACCCGCATCGTCTCGAGCTGCGCATGATCTCATCGATCACCCCGTGAGGGTCATTGGCCAGACCGGTGCCGTAGACCATGGCCCGAGGGTTTTCGTACCTCTCCCACCCGCCCGAACCGTCGGGCTGCAGTAGGTACGCCTCGAGTTCGATGCCGACCTGGGGTGTGTAGCCGAGGTCCTCCCATGCAGCGATTGCCCGCTGGAGCACAGTGCGTGCGGAGAACGGGAACGGCTTTCCGTGCATGGCCAGGTCGGCCACAGCCACGGCGGTGTCATCGTCTTCCCAGCCGGTTCGAAGTGTGGCGGGGTCAAGCGTCGCGTGCACATCGATCAAGCCCTCCAGCAGGTACGAACCCGGGGCCGGAATCATGCTGCGGTCGTACCCCAATCCGTAGAGGGTGGCGCAATGTCCGGTACCCCGCAGGGCCAGATGGCTGGGCAGGTACTTGCCACGGGCCAGTCCGAGATGGTCCGGGAACATCACCCGTACGCGTTCGTGTCCTTCAAGATCCATCGTCGACCCCCTTCAGGCGATTCTCAAACATAGCTGGTCAGCGCAGCTCGGGAATGAGCTCCCCGGCCACGACGACTGGCTGACCATCGAGCGCGACCGTGCAAGCTCTCATCGGAAGGTCGAAGTGGCCCCGGCAGAATCGTCCGGCAACTTCGTTCGCGCCGGTGGAGTACAAGAAGTTGCCGGCGAAGGCCCGAAGTTCGGTGCCGTTGTGATCGGCCTTGTCCCACATCGCCAACGCTTCCCACCGGGCGGCTTGGTTCATCCCCCACCCGACGTGGCTGACGGCATACGCCTCTTCCTCGTCGAATGCAGCGAGGTAGGAAGCGAACAGCTGGGCATCGACACCCTCACCGCCGATATCGGTGATGTGGTCATCGACAATGGTCAAGCGAATCGGGTTGCGAACGTAGCTCTTGAAGGTGAGGTTCACATCACCGGGGGCCAGTACCAGGGTTCCGTTCACTGCGCCGGCAGCCGGGAAGGCCAGCACCAGCCCGCCGGGCCAGTGGGCGATCTCTCCGGGATCGGTACACCAACCATGGGAGCCTGCGATCGCAGCACCTGCCATTGATACCGAAAGGTCGGTGCCGGCGTCGGAGACAACGGTCATCGTGGTCGCCTGCCTCAACCGCTCGACCCCCACAGCAACTCGAGCGGCCAGCGTCGGGTCGAGCGCCCACCGTTCGGTGTTCTCCGGGTGTTCGTTCGAGATCATCAGGATCCGGGCTCCACCGTCCAAGATCTCTCCCAGCTCCGGCGCATGGAGCAGACCTTCAACCGTGCAGTCGGCAATGAACGTGGCGTTGGCGAGCGCTCCGAGCACGGCCTTGTTCCCGGCGACGGCTTGGGACGCGCCGGTGGAGCGGATCGGCAGTGGACCGGGGTTGACCGGAGTCGGCATGACCACGTCGATCGCTGGTACCCCGAGGCTGGCCAGCGCCAACCGGGCGGTCTCCACGATCACAGGGCGGCTGCGCGATTCGGACAGAACAACCGCTGTGTCGCCGGGGCCAACCGCACACGCCGTGAACTGCTCGGCGTAACGAGCCACCCACACCCATTCGGTGGTCATACCGGCATCACACCGCCATTCTCGGGAAACAGGTCGGCATGGCCGAGGCGTTGGAGGCACACCTCCACGCTCCACGGCAACATCGTGGCACCGCAGCGGGCATCGCGGTAGAACTGCTCCAGTCGATTGGGGCGTAGGAGCGAGCGACCCCCGCACACTCGCAGCGAGGTCGAAGCGAGTTCGGCTGCCCCCTCCATGGTGGTGACCATCGACGCCCATGCCCGACGCACCGCCGCCGGGCTTGGGTCGACACCGGCCTCACCGAGCACCCGGTAGCAGAGGGCTTGGGCTTGCTCGTAGCGAAGGTTCATCTCCGCCCATCCCTGCTGTTTGATCGGATGGTTCCGGCGGCTGGTCGGGCCACCATCGCCGATCAAGTACCGGGCGGTCTCCTCCATCACCGCTCCCATCAGACCCAGGTAGGAAAATGACAGCGTCATGTAGAAATAGGGCCAGCGGGCGGCTGCCTGGTCGAACATGCCGGGCGGAATCCATTCGTTCGACTCCGGGACAAAGACGTCGTCCATGATCAGATTGCGAGAGTCGGTGGCGCGCATTCCCAGAGGGTCCCAGTCACCTTCGATGGTTACACCTTCGGCGGCGGCCGGAATTCCCAGCAGCCTGACCCGATCGTCGCCTTCCACCATGCACACCACGTTGTGAAAGTCCGACGCACCGGCGAGCGAGGCAAAGATCTTGCGACCCGTCACGCGATAGCCGCCATCGACCGGTACCGCTCGGGTCATGAAACCGGTCGTCGCGCCAGCCGATACTCCCTCGCTGAAAGGTTGGCTGTGGATGATGTGATCCTCCACAACCCCCCGCCGCAATTCCGAACGTCGCTCATGGAGCAATGACCGTTCACGATCGCCGAGTTCCATGTCGTCGGCGATCTGGCCGGTGAGGATCGTGGTGGCAACGTGCATGTTGAACGTCAGCGCCGTCGCGGTGCAGTGACGCCCCAACTCCTCAGCGGTCAAGGCATATCCGACAAAATCGGCGCCCAGGCCGCCCGCTTCCTTGGGGATGCAGATTCCCAGCAGCCCGGCCGCCTTGAAGTCATCCCAGTTGTCGAATGGGAACGTGGCGTCGCGGTCATGGGCTGCGGAGCGAGACACCAGGGCGGGGCCCAGGGATCGCATTCGTTCGACCACCTCAGCCCGGTCGGGGGTGAGGATCCCGTCGGTGTGAGCGAGCTCGCTGAGTGTTGTCGTGACGGTCATGAGGAACTCCCGGAGATGGGGTGGGTTGACGTGAGAAAGCCGAGGACCTGCTGATTGAAGAGCTTCGGAGATTCGGACGGGGCGAGATGACCGACGCCAGGCAGGATCACGAGCCGAGCCGAAGGTAATCCGTCGGCCAGGGTTCTGGCGTACGCAACGGGTGTCTCGGTGTCGAGTTCGCCCACGATCACGAGTGCTTCATTGGTGATCCTCTGAAGATCGGGGCGGATGTCGTTGTGGGGTAGGCACTCAACCGCGGATCGAAACCCGTCGACCGGAATGCGGGAGAACGCCCCGATCAGTTGGGCACGGATCTCCGGATCGAGGGGGGATGCAACAATCGAATCAAGAACCTGCGGTGCGATCGATGCCGGGGTCTCTCCCTCCTCGATCGCCGACAGGCGCGACGCTTTCCATGCTTCTGGGGTCGTGCCGTCCATTCCGAACGCCGGGCTGGTGTCGGCCAGTACAAGCCGACCGACGAGGTCAGGATGATGAAGTGCGGTGTGAAGAGCGTGCATGCCACCGAACGAGAGCCCTATGAGATCGACCTGTCGATATCCGAGATGGCGAATCAGGGCGGCCAGCCGGTCAGCGATCGTCTCGTAGGTCAGGTCCGGCTCGCCGTCGGAATCGCCGTAGCCGGGCATGTCCCAGGCGATACACCGGTGACGGTCCGAAAAGGCCATCAGCTGAGGGTTCCAGGCCTCTCTCGTACCACCGAGGCCGTGGAGAAAAACCAACGGATCACCCGAGCCCGCTTCCCGCCAGGCGGTGACGGTGCCGTCGATCCGGGCGCTCCGATCAACCCACCAGGTCACGAGCCCCGGTCCCGCAGCCGGTCGACCAGGCCGGCGGTATCGGCTCCGAGGGCCGGGACCGTTGCATCGGGAAGCGGGAGGCCGCTGATGTTGAACGGAGGCTTGTACGTTTCGGTCGATCCGGTCGGTGTGGTGAGGGTCATGAAACGATCACGGGCGCGCAGCTGCTCGTGATCCCACAACGAGAGTGGATCCCGCACTCGGCTGTGGGTGACCCGATGTTCAGCGAGCCGGGACAAGATCTCGGTCGCAGGTGTGGAGGCGAACGTAGCTCGAATGATCTCCTCGAGCGCTTCGATGTTGGCCACCCGATCAGCGTTTTCGACAAAGCGCGGGTCGCTGCACAATGCCGGGTCGAGCAGAACACCCTCGGCAAACGCCACGAACTCGCGGTTGGCCTGCACGCCGATCAGCACGGTGCTGCCGTCGTCGAGCTCGTACATGCCGTAGGGGGCGATCATGCTGTGGCGGTGGCCGGACCGGGCGACGGATCGGCCGTTGCCGATCGAGTTGTAGGTTGGCGCCGCAGTCCACTCGGCCAGGCTTTCCAACATCGAGACTTCGATGGACGCGCCTTCTCCAGTGAGCTCCCGGCGATAGAGAGCGGCCAGAATCGAGGAGAAGGCGTACATCCCAGATGCGATGTCGGCGATGGAGAAGCCGACCTTGCACGGTTGCTCCGGCGTCCCGGTGAGTGCGATGGCTCCTCCTTCGGCTTGGATGGCAAGGTCGTAGGCCTTGTCATCGGTCCGCGGTCCGCCGATGCCATAGCCGGAGATGTCACAGGCGATCAGCTCGGGTCGGTCCTCTCGGAGCTGATCGGCCCGCACCCCCAAGCGTCCGGCTGCGGCTGGCGACAGATTCTGAATGAAGACGTCAGCCCCGGCCACCAGCTCGTCGAAGACCGTCTTGTCGGCAGGGTCCTTGAGGTCAAGTTCGATGCTCTGTTTGGCCCGGTTCGCCCATACGAAGAACGCCGAGGTGCCGCCCATGGAACTGTCGTAGTGCCGGGCGAAATCGCCCTCACCGGTCCGCTCGACCTTCAATACTTCGGCTCCGAGGTCGGCGAGCTGGCGGGTGGCAAACGGGGCCGACACCGCCGATTCGAGTGCCACAACCAGCACGCCGGCGAGGGGCGCGGTCATGGACGGTCCTCCATGAACGCTCCCCGACCCTGGGGCAACTTCATCTCTAGAATCCGCGACGCCACGACCGTGCGCAGGATCTGAGCCGTTCCGCCGCCGATAGTGAACATGCGCACATCCCGGTACATCCGCTCCAGCGGGTTGCGGCGGCTATAGCCCGCAGCCCCGAACATCTGAAGTGCGTCGCTCACGACCTCGATAGCAGCCTCGGCCGTGAAGATCTTGGCCTGTGCTGCCAGCGCCGCGTCCGGAAACCCGTTCGGGTCTCGAGATTCAGCGGCCCGGTAGGTGAGGCTGCGGGCGGCCTCGAGCTTCACGGACATGTCGGCCAACATCCATTGGAGCCCTTGGAACTCGGCGATCGGACGATCGAACTGGGTTCGTTCCTTCACGTAGTCGAGTGCGAGTTCGTATGCGCCGGTGGCGATGCCGAGCGCAACGGTGCCGGCCCCAACCCGCTGGCTGTTGTATGCGCTCATCAGATCGGCGAAACCGCGACGGAACCCTGATGGTGGGATCACGACCATCTCGTCATCCACCCGCATGTCGTCGAAGATCACCTCCATCTCCGGAATGGCCCGCAATCCCATAGTGGGTTCACGGTGACCGAAGGAGAGTCCCGGTGTTTCGTCCCGGATGGCGAGGAAACCACCGATACCGTACTCGTCACCGTTTTCGTCGAAGACCCGGGCGAAGATCAGATGCAGCTTCGAGACGGTGCCGCCGGTGATCCAGTGTTTGGTTCCATTCAGCACGTAGCCACCGGGAACGCGATCGGCTCGGGTCGTCATCTGTGACGCCGCACTGCCGGCACCGGGTTCGGTGATGCAGATCGCCGGCTTGTCCCCGGCCAGTACCAGGTCAGCAGCGATCTTCTTCTGCTGGTCCGAGCCGTAGGCCATCACGGCGCTTATCGCACCCATGTTGGCCTCCACCGCGATGCGCCCGGTGACCCCACACACCTTGGCCATCTCCTCAACCACCAGCACAGCGTCGAGGAACGAGTGGCCCCGGCCGCCCAGGTCCTTGGGGATCGTCATCCCCGTGAATCCGGCATCTCGGAGGGCGTGGACGTTCTCCCACGGGTACTGCTCGGCCTCATCTACCTCCGCCGCTCGGGGCCCGATCACCTCGGTCGCCAGCGCCCGAGCTCGCGCCCGAAGTTCGAGTTGTTCGTTGGTCAGCTGCCAGGTCATGGTGCTCCCTCGGCGATGTGACGCCATCGGTCGATGGTGAGTGGAATGAGATGCCGCTGTGCGACGCTGCCGCCGATCCGGTGCAGAACCGGATCGAGCCGATCGAGGGCATTGGCGGCAGCGGCAGGAGCCACCTCGCCAATCCGAATCGAGTCGACCAACGGCACGACGACCTCACGAAAGGTCCGGTCATTCTCGCTCGGACCATCGGCGTGAGATTTCTGAACGCCGGCGAAGAATCGCTCGGCTTCAGGATGGTCGGGGCGACGGGAGTACACCAGTGCGGCATGCAGGTCGAGGAACCCGCTCGTGTGGCGCTCGGGCCGGATGGCGAAGGCGTCAGCCAGATGATCCCACCGGTCGCCGACATCGACTCCACAGAGTTCGAGGCGCCACAACATCGACGCCAGATCGCAGAGCCGGAACGACGTTGTTGCATCGGGGACAAGCCGATCGTGGATGTCGAGCACCTCGTCGTAGCGACCGTCGGTTATGAGGCGAAGGCACAGATGCCACCAGATGTGAACCGCAAGGGAGTCCTGGCCGCTCCACGTGTCTTGGCGATCACCGAGGAGCGACAGCGCCGCAGCTTGGTCCTCAGTGCTTTCGTAGACGTGAGCCAACGCGTGGAGAGCCCACAGGTCCATCGGGTCAGCCTCTAGCGAAAGCCATCCGAACCCCTCCGCGGCGGAGTAGTGGCCGCTCTCCTCCAGTGCGAAAGCGTGCATGCCGGCTACATGGTTCCACGCCGGCCCATCGTCTGCCCATCGACATCGGGCCGCCGTGCTGGACTGGAGCCGCCCTGCGGCGTCACCGACGTGGAGGTAGACGTCGTGGGCGAAACGGAGGGCCGCGAAGTCCCACCCGTCGGTGGAGATTCGATGCCAGCGGGCGGCAGCGAGGCTGAAGTCACCCGCCACCAAGGCTGAAAGCGCATCGAGGTGTTGGACCTCCCGCCGCTCGCTGGCTCGTTCGGTTGCTCGCGACACGTCGAGTTGAACCTCGGGTGCGGTGGTTGGTGACCCGCCGAGCAGCCGATAGGTAGCGCAGAACAGGGGCCCCATCGCAAAGTGAACGTCGGTCTCGTTGGCCGAGGCCAGCCGATCGAACGGGTCCCCCACGAAGTGGAGCGTGTCGGCCCATGCATCGTTCCAAGCATCGGCCGAGGACGCGTCGGCGGCAGCTATCGGCTCGCCCCACACATCCACGGTCATACCGTCACCTCGAGGTGCTCGATCCCGTTGACGAAGTTGGATTCGGTGTAGTCGGGTTCCCCGAGATCGGTGATCGTGAGACCGCGGTCCAGGATGGCCCCGATGAGTTCGGCGATTTCGAGGCGGGCCAGTGACGCTCCCAGGCAGAAGTGAGCACCACCACCGCCGAACGCCACATGGGGCGGAACGGTCGGGCGGTCGGTTCGGAACTCGAGCGGTTCGGGGAATACGTCGGCGTCGAAGTTTGCCGAGCAGTACCACATCACCACCTTGTCCCCCGTGGTCAACGGAGTTCCGGCCAACTCGGTTGGAGTTGTGACGGTGCGACGGAAGTACAGGATGGAGGAGGCGTAGCGGATCACCTCGTCGGTCACGGCGCCGACCAGGGACCGATCGGCGGCGACGGCGCCGAACGCTTCGGGGAATTGCACGAGGTGCAGTGCCAAGTGGGCCATCGAAGACCGGGTTGTCTCGTTGCCGGCGAAGATCATGAGTCGGAAGAAGTTGGTGAACTCCTCGGTGGTCAGGCGTTCGCCATCGATCTCGGCGTTGATGAGCCGGGTGACCAGGTCGTCGGCTGGATTGTCTCGCCGCAGTCCCCCGAGCCGGGCGGCGTACTCGCTCATCGCCGACGCGGCAGGGCTGTTGAACGGGAGAAGTCGAAGATCGGTGGTGTTGCCGTAGGCGGTGGGTTCCAGAGGTTCACTGCCGGTTCCGGCCACGAGATGATCGGTGAGTTCGATCAGGTAATCGTGGTCTTCAGGCGGAACGCCCATCAGGTCACAGATCACACCGATAGGGATCGGCTTGGCGACCACCTCGACCCAATCACCACCCCCGCTGGTAACAAGGGCGTCAAGCCGCGTGTCGACGCGTTCCCGAATTGCGGTGCGATAGCCCTGAACGGTCTTGGGGGTGAAGGCCGACGAGACGATCCGTCGCAATCGGGTGTGGATCGGAGGGTCCATGTCGATCATCGATGCCCGGGATGCAAGCGCATCGTCGTCGATGTCGTAGATCTGTATGTGGCCCAGGGCAGACGAGAATGTGGAGGTGTCTCGCGAGACCGTCACGAGGTCTCGGTGGCGGGTGACCGACCAGAACCCTCTCGTCCCGTTGGAATCCGGTGACCATGTGAGTCCAGGGTTTCGTCGCATCTGCGCAAACGCTTCATGGGGTATCCCGTCGTTGAAGGGAACGGGATCGTGCAGGTCGATCGGCGCGAGGGGAGGACTCACTTCCTACCGCCGAATCGTGCCAGCAGCTGGCGAGCTCGTGACACCGCAGGGGCGTCGATCATCTGGCCTTGGTACTTCACCGCACCGCGGCCTTCCTGGGCTGCATCCGAGGCTGCCTCGAGAACACCCTGGGCCCACGACAGCTCGGCCTCGGTGGGATCGAAGGCAGCGTTGGCCACCGGAACCTGGGACGGGTGAATGCACAACTTGCCGCTGAAACCCATATTCCGGGCCTCTGTGGCTTCCCTCGCAAACCGGGCCGAGTCGTCGATTTCGGTAACCACCTGGTCGATCGCTCCGATTCGGGCAGAAGCTGCCGCCATCACCACCATCGATCGAGCAACAGCGCACTCATGATTGCTCGCACTCCGAACCCCTCCGAGGTCAGCGATGAAGTCCTCGGCGCCGAAGTACACGAAGTCGAGCCCGGCACCACAGATCTCTCGGGCGTCAAGAACCGCTGCTGCGGTTTCGATCCCGCCGACCAAGGTTGCGGCTCCAAGTCCCGACCTGCCCATGACCTCACGGAGGTACTGGACCTCATTCGCGCTGGTCAACATCGGAACAACGATGCCATCCACCCCAACGAGAGCCGCAGCCTCGACATCGGCTTCGAAGTGCACGGTGCCGGGGCTGTTCGTTCGAATGAACAGGCGCAGCCCTTCGACGCCAAGTCCGTCGGCGGAGTTGACGAGCGTTGCGCGGTGGTTGGCCTTTTCGTGCTCGGGTGTGGCGTCTTCCAGATCGAGGATCCCAGCATCGGCTCCGCAGGCTGCGAATTTTGCTACGTAGTCGGTTCGACCGGCGGGGCCGAAGATCCAGCTGCGCGGCGGTGGGAGCTGAGGGGGTGGCGATTGTTCGGACACCGGTGATCCCCTATCCGATGACGAAAGGATCTCGGGTGGCACCGGCCAGTTCCACCCACACGGTCTTGGTCTGGAGGAACGCATCGAGAGCTTCCAGGCCATTGTCCTTGCCATAGCCGGACTGCTTGAATCCGCCGAAGGGGGCCATGTAACTGACGTTCCGGTAGGTATTGATCCAGACGGTTCCGACGTCGAGCCGACGAGCCATGCGATGCCCGAGGCGGATGTCGTTTGTCCAGACTCCGGCGGCCAGCCCGTACTCGGAATCGTTGGCCAGCTTGATCACCTCGTCCTCGTCCCGGAACGTCATGATCGCCAGGACCGGGCCGAACACCTCCTCCCGAACGATCGAGCACCGATTGTCGACGTCGGTGATGATCGTGGGACGCACGAAACGACCACCCAGGTCGGGATCAACCACGCCACCAGCGGCGATGGTTCCGCCTTCGTTGCGGGCCGCATCGATCATCGAGATGATTCGGTCCCGTTGGGCGTCAGAAGCTGCCGGGCCCATCTCGGTTGCGAAATCGCTGGGGTCACCCAGCACCAGCTCACCGGCTCGGGCCACGAGCCGTCCGATGATGTCGTCGGCGATGTCCTCGTGGATGTAGGCCCGGGATCCGGCCACGCACGTTTGTCCGCTGGCAGCAAAGATTCCCGCCAGCAGGCCGTTGGTGGCCGCCTCTCGATCGGCGTCGGCGAACAGGATTTGTGGTGACTTGCCGCCCAGCTCCAGCACGGCTGGTGTGAGGTTCTCTGCCGCGGCGCGGGCGACGTGTTTGGCGGTTGGACCGCCACCGGTGAAGGTCAGCTTGTCGATGCCTGGGTGCGAGCTGATGGCGGCGCCGACGGCGCCGTCGCCGGTGATGACATTGATCACCCCGGGCGGGAAACCGGCCTCTGCAGCCCGTTCGGCCAACAACAAGGCTGTCACGGGAGTGATGTCGGAAGGCTTGACGACCGCAGTGCAACCCGCAGCCAGGAGCGGTCCCAACTTCCAGGTGAGCAGAGCCAGCGGTGAGTTCCACGGGATGATGGCACCCACCACCCCCTTGGGAACCCGTTCGGTGTACACCAGGAAGTCGGGCGACGGGCTCGGGATCTGCTGCCCGACGATTTTGTCGGTCATACCGGCGAAGTAGTCGAGGTAGCTCTCCAAGCTCTTTGCCTGGGCGGTTGTTTCCCGGATGATCTTGCCGTTGTCGCGGGTCTCGGCCCGTCCGAGTTCCTCGGCGTCACGGGTGAGCAGTTCGCCCAGCCTGCGCATCAGCCGGGCCCGTTCTCGGCCCGGCATGGAAGCCCATGGGCCATCCTCGAATGCAGCCCGGGCAGCCCGAACCGCAACGTCAACGGCGTCAGGGTCGTTTGCAACCTCAGCCCATACGTTCCCGGTGTAGGGATTGAACGTGTCCATGCGGTTCCCGCTGGCGGGCGGCGCGTATTCCCCGTTGATCCAGTTGTCGAAGACCTGTTTGTCGCTCATGGCGACTCCTCTTCGGTGACGATGCTGATAGCGCCGGACGGGCAGGTGTTCACGATCGCTTCGGCTCGATCGGGAGGGAGCCGTCCCGTTCCGATGACTGCGGATATGGACGTGACATCGTCGAGAAGGAACGTTTCTTCCTCCATCATCTCGCACTGACCGGCGCCGATGCACACGTCGGAATCAACGGCGACCGCCACCGTGGCATCGGTCTCTGATGTGGGTTGGTTCATGTGGTGACCTCCTTGACGTATCTGATCATGGCGCACTTACTCCGATCGGGACCGACAGCACGCCGTGGACGAAGTTCGACGGAGCTCGGACCGGTTCACCGAGACGTTCCAGACTGATGGAGCGCGTTGCCATTTCTTCCATGAGGACGCTGATCTCCAACCGGGCCAGAAAGGCACCGAGGCAGAGATGCGGGCCGCCTCCGCCGAAAGCTGAATGGGGGTTTGGATCCCGGCTGATGTCGAAGCGGTCGGCGTTGTCGAAGACACGCTCGTCTCGGTTGGCTGAGCAGTACCACATCACGACCTTGTCACCCGCTGCGATGGCAGTACCAGCCAGCTCGGTGTCTTCCCGAGCGGTTCTGCGCATGTGCAACACCGGGGTGGACCACCGCAGGATTTCCTCGGTCGCCAGCCGAACAAGCTCGGGATCATCCATGATCCGCTGCCACTGATCGGGGTGATCGGCCAACGCCATGGCACCGTGGCTCAAGGCGGTGCGGGTGGTCTCGTTGCCGGCGAAGACGAGGAGGTGGAACATGTTGCGGTACTCGTTCGCACTGAGACGATCGCCGTCTTCCTCGGCCTGTACCAACAGCGTGACGAGGTCGTCTTGGGGCGAGGCCCGTCGTTCTGCGCCGATCTTGGCGCCGTACTCGAACAACGCATGGCTGGCCGGACTGTTGAAGGGCAGCAGACGTAGTTCGGTGCTGTTGCCGAACGCATCGGGTGGGATCGACTGTGTGTCTCCGGTCCCCTCCACAAGATAGTTGGAAAGCTCCACCAGATAGTCAGCATCCTCGACCGGCACCCCCAGCATGGTGAGGATCACGCGGATCGGCAGCGGCGCGGCCACCTCTTCGACCCAGTCGCCACTCCCCTTGGCGACGAACGCATCGAGCAGCTCGCCGGTCACATCTCTGACCATGCTCTCCCACCGGCGGATGTTCTTGGGAGTGAACGCACGAGCGATCAACCGGCGAAGGCGGGTGTGATCGGGAGCGTCGGTGTCGATGAGTGATCGCCGGGCCTCGAGCGCATCAGCTTCGAGGTCCCAGAGGTTGGTGTGACCAGCCGCTGAGGAAAACGTCGCAGCATTGCGTGACACGGTTCGGACGTCTTCGTGTCGGGTCACTGCCCAGAAGCCACCTCCTGCGTAGGGGTGCCATGCTATTCCCGATGTGTTGCGCAATTCCCGGAAACGTTGGTGAGGGATCCCGTCGAGATAGAGGGACGGTTCGGTGATGTTCGGTGCAGTGGTGGTCGACATGATCAGCAGTGCTCGATGAATCGGGCCCGTTCCCAATCGTTCACGTCGTCCGGATCGGGGTTGTGCTCGGCAGCCAATGCCACCTCGGCCTCTGCGATCGAGGCGTAGCTACGACTGAAGACGTCACCCAACCGCTCGGCCAGCGGGCTACCGGCGAAGGCTGCGATCGCACCCGGCAGATCGGTGGGCAGGGGCGTGGCCGAACCCGGATTGCTGTAGAGGTCGCCGGCCGACATCTCGCCGGGGTCGAGGGACCGCTCGATCCCGTCAACTCCTGCCGCGAGTATGGCGGCGATGATGAGGTAGGGGTTGGCATCGGCTCCCGAGGACCGAAACTCGACTCGGTTGGCTCGAGATCCCGACTCGGCGATACATCGGGCGAGCACACTTCGGTTGTCCAGTCCCCAGGTCACGTGGGTAGGTGCGAAGGTGAACGGCCGGACACGTTTTGGCCCGTTCGAAGTGGGCGTACCGATCAGGGTCATCGACTCGGCATGTTCGAGCAGACCACCGAGCCACGCCCGCATGAGGTCATTCGGTTCGCCGTCGGAGCACTGGGCAAACGCATTGCTTCCGTCAGCGGCGTTCAGGCTGGTGTGCACGTGCATGCCCGACCCGGACTGCTCGGTCCACGGCTTGGGCATGAACGTGGCCCTGAAGCCGTGCTGAACAGCCACCTGCTTCACGATCGACTTGAACAATGCAGTGTTGTCGGCCGCGGTCATGGCGTCTGCCGGACCCGTGTTCAATTCGAACTGGCCGGGGCCGTACTCGGCATTGGACCCTTCGACCTC
>JBLYYW010000414.1:0-8566 GCA_048550155.1 Acidimicrobiales bacterium
GCGGCATCACGGATCGGTTGAGGCTGCCGCTCACCCGACAAATAGTGATTCGTCACACGGCCCAGGATGTTGCCGAGAACAACACCTCCGATGAGGAAGCTGCCGACGAGAATCCAATCGATGAGGTTCATGAGGTTCCTTGAGGGGGCGGGGGGTCAACGATCAACAAACGACTGGTCTCCACGCCGGCGCCAAACATCTCTGCCATGAGGCCCACCAGCTCCCGGCCTGAGAGCCGCTGTGAAACCTGTGCTTCGAGACGGTCGGGCAGGTCGGGTGGGGCAGCCAGGACCTGAGCGAGAGCGAAGACGAGAGGTTCACTTGCCGTCGCTTCTCCCAACGCCTCGATCACCGAAGAGCAGCGATCGCAGCCGTCGATATGTTCTTCCAGTTTGGGATCGTCCGCCGGCGCGCCGATGAGCCATTCCGACAATTGCTCTTTTGACGGGTGGCGGAACCTCATGGAGCCCATTCCTCTAGCGCAGAACCAAGACGTTTCCGAGCCCGCATGAGTCGCGTTTTCACCGTTGAAAGCGGCACATCGAGAACATCAGCAATCTCGTCGTAAGGCAGGCCTTCAATCTCGCGCAGTACCACCACCGAACGAGATAGGTCGTCCAACTCACCGAGGGCGACGACAAAATCCTGCATGGCCTCCCGGTTCTCGACTTTGCGTTCCACCGACCCGTCGGTTCGTGGTTCCTCTTCCGGCATGGTGAATGGGTCCATTGCGATCATGCGGTTCGACCGAATTGTGGAGATTGCGGTGTTCCGAGCGATCCGGAGAACCCACGACTTCAGCGACGATTCACCACGGAAGGTTGGCAGGGCAAGCCATGCCTTCACCAGGGTGTCCTGTGCGACATCTTCAGCAAGCGAGGCATCGCGCACCACCGACAAGCAAACCCTGTAGATCGATTCGCCGTGGGCCGACACCAGCGCCGAAAGGTCATCGGGGTCCGGGGTCTCAGAGGAGGCCTGGTTCCGGACCGTGCGGACAACACGTTGCGCGGTCTCGATAGCCCACGCAAGCAGCAGCCCTCGCCCACGCTGCCGGTTGTACGCGATCATCATCGAACCCGACCCTACTTCCGAATGAGCCCCGAGGAGAAGGTCAATCCTCCCCCGGACGGCGACTGAAAACCCCGGGGTTTGTGCCAAAACAGCGGCGGGAGCCAGGCCCCAAGCCTGACTCCCTTCCGCTTACGAGGCCGGATCGCCCACCGGCCCCCTGCACCTATCCAGACGCAGGGGGACCGGAGTTCGTCGCGAACTTTCCGAGATTTCTTCTACTGGACTGGTGTCCCGTCCTTTTTGGTCCCGGTTACCCGGTCATACACGGCTGGCCAGAAGCGATCGCGGGCTTCCCAGATGCCGCCGATGCCGAACTTCAGGATGAGGATGAGGCTGAGACTGCCGATGATGGCGGTGAACAACTGATCAACGATGTCTGCGGCGAATTCGAGTTGGTCAAGGGCTGCGAACGCACCGATGACCCAGATCGCAAAGACAGCGACGTTGACAGCGAGTGGACCAAACTCCTGCTCCGCCACGGTCGGCGCAAGAACGTTGCGAACCGCATTGGCCACAAGACCGGTGACGATGATGATTGCGATGGCCACGATGGCTTTGGGAATGAATGCGATCAAGTCATTGACCACGTCGCTGACCGGATTGTCTCCGAAGGCGCTCAGCGCGACCTGGAGCACAACGAGCATCACGAGGTAGTAGATGATCATGGCAAGGAACCGTCCGCTGTCGGCGAACCCAGCTCGCTCGAGCGGACCGCCGATGCCTGCCTTGTCGATGTAATCGTCGAACCGGATTTTGCGAAGCAGCGTGATCGTGGCACGCCGGATGAACCTGGCAATGAAGTAACCGACGACAAGGATCAGGATCAGAACGATCAGGTTCGGTATGTAACTGAAGAGTTTGCTGAACGCATCCTCTATTGGCTGTTGGAATTCCACAGCAAGCATGTATGTCTCCCTTTTGGTGGTTGCGACGCAGTTCGCCGGCTCTTAGGAGACGCAACCTAGGCGAGTCCGTCGCGCGATTTCATCCAACGATTTGGTTACGCCCAGTGGCAACGCTCAACGCATTGCTCAGTTCACCTGCGGTATCACTCGTGCCTGGGCACCACAGAGAGTGGTACTCCCAGCGTGTAGGCACGGATTGTCACGATCGCGAGCCACCCACTACGGAGAGTCCATGGTCGATGGACTCTCAGTGATGTCTCAGCGAGACGTGCGTCTGGTTGGACGATTCGGCCCCATTTGCCTCTAGCGGACCGCAACCAGGGGTCGGGCATCTTCGATGAATTGCCCGTGACCGGGAGCGATGGTCTTGATGCGATCCTTCTTGACTCGGGCGGGTATGTCGGTGGGGACCCCCGCCTCGAAAAGATCACCGGCCAGGATCGAACGCTCCTGCTCGAGCACGTACACGAAATTGCTCTCGCTTCCCAGAGCGACGACGCGGATCACAAACTCGGTCGCATCGATCTTGTCCCCGTCGCCGATTTCTTTGTCGGCACCGGGGAATCCCGGAGCGGCCCACAACTCGGCCCCGGTCTTCTTCTTGAGCTCGAGGGCTCCTGCTGCGTAGTACTCGGTGGTCTGAGTCATCACGATCCAGCGGATACGGTCACCACCGCAGCCACATATCACATCGAGATGGTCAGAATCACCGGGACCGGGATCAACGATGACGATCTCGTCGATTCCGACCAGGTACGTGTTGAGACCCGGCTCGCCGTCCGGACCCTGGTGGGCGATGCGGCGAAGGAGCGGGCTCAGCGCTCGGGCGACACCCGGAATGATTGGCGGTGGTGGTGTTGGTTCTTCCACGGGCACGGGATTCTCCTCAGGCTTGCTGCTGCGGCTAGGGAACTCAAGTGAGTTCTGCTGACTGTGAAGGGGACGGCGGGTGATCGGTGGGTTCGGACGCAAGGTCGGTGTCGATCACGTCGCCGTGTCGGGTTCCGAACCCTTGTTGACCGAACTGGATGTAGGGGTCTTGTATGCCGAAGCGGGTGCCAACGGTGCCGACCGTGGTGGTGAACTTTGAAGTCACGAGATGCGAGAGCACGGCACGAATGGGTGCAATCTGGAGTGCAATACCTGCGGCGCCAGTGACGAAACCGGGAAGAATCATCAATGCCCCGCCCACGACGGCAAGAACGGCGGAACCGATCTTCCTCGGTGTGACCTGTTGCTCGGCATCCGAGACGAGCGAGATCGAGGCGAGTTGAGATACACGAGACCTGAAGATGTACATCCCGGCGAGGCTGAGGAGACCGAGGAGCGCAATGGTTCTGAACGCACCCAAAGAACCACCGACGGCGATCAACGCGACAACCTCGATCATCGGTAGCAATAGAACGGCTATGCCGACTAGTCCTGACTTTCCTGACTTCTTCCCCATCCGTGATAAGTCTACCGGACTTCGCAACGCCAAAAACATGTGATGGTATGCGACAGGGAATGCGAAATGGCTGATCCTGGTCAAAGGCGCCGCCCGGCATATCCTCAGACAATGAGTTCGGAGCACCCGCCATCGGTGGACCGACTGGCGAGATCGCTGGAATCGACCGGTCTTCCCCACGTTGTGTGTGTCGAGGTCGCTCGGCAAGCGATCGCACAAGGCAGGGTGAGCGAAGCGCCGAACATGGCCAGGGAACGGGCCCGCCAGCTGTTGATGCCGGTGATCAACGCCACCGGCACATTGCTCCACACCAATCTCGGGCGCGCTCCGATCCACGTCACTTCACCCGGCAGCTACTTCAACGTCGAACTCGACCTCGCCACTGGAGAACGGGGCTCTCGACAGCGCACCATCGGCTCGACCTGCGCCCTTGCGTGTGGGGCCGAAGCAGCCATGGTCGTCAACAACTGCGCCTCGGCACTCCTGCTGGTGCTTGCTGCGCTGGCTCGAGACCGGGGCGTGGCGGTGAGTCGAGGCGAGTTGGTGGAGATCGGCGGGGCGTTCAGAGTTCCCGATGTGATGCGCCAGTCCGGGGCTCAGCTCGTAGAGGTTGGCACCACCAATCGAACCCGACTGGAAGACTTCGAACGAGCCCACACCGTCACAGACCTCGCTCTGGTTTTGAGCGTGCACCAGTCGAACTACGAGATCACCGGCTTTTCCGAGCAGACAACGGTCAGCGAACTTGCAACGCTGGGTGTGCCGGTCGTCGCCGACATCGGATCGGGATTGCTCGACGCTGCATGCCCCTGGCTCGACGGTCCACCTCCTCGCTGGCTCGCGGACGAGCCGGCGGCCCGTCAGACCCTCGATGCTGGCGCCGATCTCGTGATCTTCAGCGGCGACAAACTCCTGGGTGGCCCACAGGCTGGAATCATCGTAGGACGAGCCGATCTCGTGTCTGCGTGCGGGGCACACCCGCTGGCTCGGGCTCTTCGCCCCGGTGGCCTGGTGCTCGAAGCCCTTCAGACGACCATGCTCAGTTATCTCCGCCGAGACGGCGCTGCGATACCTTTTTGGCGGATGGCAGACACGCCGATCGAAACCCTGATCGACAGGGCGACGACCATGGCGAACGAGGTCAACTCACCCGCAGTGAAGTTCCAACTCACCGAATCGGTGCCGGGCGGCGGAACCCTGCCAGGCCGAACGATTCCGAGCGCCGGGGTTCGATGCGAAGGAAACGTGTCCTCACGTCTTCGTGCTCGTGATGTCCCCGTCATGGCGAGGGTTCAGGAAGGGGCAACGATCTGTGATCTGCGGACTGTTGACCCTGACGACGACCCAGTGGTCATCGCTGCTCTTGAAGAGGCAACCGGCCACCTCCGATGACTGTCATAGCGACCGCCGGTCACGTGGATCATGGCAAGTCCACTCTGGTTCGGGCCCTGACCGGAACAGATCCCGATCGCTTGGCTGAGGAGAAGGAACGGGGGCTGACCATCGATCTTGGCTTCGCCAACCTGCCCCTGTCACGCAAACGGTCGATCTCGCTGATCGACGTGCCCGGCCACATCCGGTTCCTCCGGAACATGCTGGCAGGTGTCGGCGCGGTCCAGGGTGTGCTTTTTGTCGTATCGGCAACCGAAGGTTGGAAACCTCAAAGTGAAGAGCACCTTCGGATCCTGGATCTGCTCGGACTCGAACACGCGGTGATTGCGGTGACGATGGCCGATCTGGTCGATGACGAGTTGCTCGAACTTGCCGTACTGGACATCGAGGACCACATCGCAGGCACGTTTGCAGAAGGCGCCACCATCGTTCCGGTCTCAGGCGTGACCGGACACGGGATCGACGAACTGAAATCGGCCCTCACCGCGTTGTTCGAAGCCGTCGGCACAGCTCGAAACCGGAAGGCACCGCGACTTTGGGTCGATCGGTCGTTCTCTCCCACCGGAACCGGCACGGTCGTGACCGGCACCCTCACCGATGGAGAACTCACGGTTGGGGATCACATCACGGTCGTCCCGACCCGGGAAGAGGGGCGGGTCCGGACACTACAAAGCCACCATCGCTCCGTCGATACGATCAAGCCAGGCAACCGAGTCGCCATCAATCTCAGTGGCATCGGCCATGCATCGGTCACACGCGGTGATGTGCTGGTTCACCCCGACCGTTGGCATTCGGCTTCGATCATCGACGCCGAAATCCGAGTCCTGCCTCAAATGCCGCAGCCGCTCACCCGCCGTGGAGCGTTTCAGACCTATATCGGATCGGGCGAGTTCTCCACCCGTGTTCGTTTGCTCGGCGGCATCGATCACCTTGAGCCGGGGGCGGCGGGAAAGGTACGCCTGTACCTGGATCGTCCGGTCCCGGCCCTACCTGGCGATCGTTTCATTCTTCGAGAGTCGGGTCGTTCGCAGACCGTCGGCGGGGGGCGATTCCTCGATATCGATCCGGTGGTGCCGGCCAAGTCAGCCGACCCCGACGGAAACCCGGATCGCGTCATCCAGGAGCGGGGCTGGATCGAGGCATGGCATTTCGCTCAGCTCACAGGAGAGGAACGGGAGCCAAATCTGGGTGCCTGGCTGGTGAGCGCTGAGGCGCTCGGCGAGACCGAAGCATCGATCCGGGAACGGATCGTGAGCGCCGGCGAACTCGGCCTCGACGTCGCACTACTCGATCAACGGGAGCGCACCCTGCTGGAGACGCTCGACGACATCGTTGTCGATGGCGGCCGTGCGACGATCGGTCAGGCAGTTTCGGAGTTCACCGATCATCCCTGGCTTGTCGAGCTCGACAATCACCCGTTCCACCCGCCCGCACCTGACACCGTCGATCGGGGTGAGGTCCGTGCCATGGTGCGCCAGGGTTTGGTGGTTGAAGCCGATGGCATTTTCTTCAGCTCTGTCGCGGTTGAGCAGGCGGCGGCGCTGATCCGAGAACGCCTTGCCGACCAGGACGATGGTGTGACCGTGGCTGACGTGCGAGACATGCTCGACACCAGCCGCAAGTACGTTCTGGCTCTTCTGTCCCATTTCGACCAGAACGGTCGTACTCGACGACGAGGCGACTACCGGATTGCAGGACCGCGCCTCTGAGGCTCAGCCGACTGGATTTGTTGGCGGAACTGTCGACCCCTCAGTTCAGCAGAAGAATTCGACGCTCCTTGGCAGTGTGTCCACCCCAAATGCCGTGTTGTTCGTTGCGACTGAGCGCGGTGGTGAGACAACTCCCCTGGATCGAACAAGTGCCGCAAATCTCCTTTGCTCGGGCCTCGCGTCGGCGCTTGGATCGACGGGTCTCCGAGACCGACGGCGGAAAGAAGATCTCCTGATGCGGGCCTCTGCAGGCTGCTTGAGACCAGAATGTGTCACCCAATGGGCTCTTTGGTTGCGTCGCTGCAACCGATGAAACGGCGGACATATCCGCACCCCCCTTCAACTATGTGTCAGACGCTACAGCGGATGTGACGGATAACACAATGTGAGAACTGCAAATTGTAAATATTTGAACTGGTTTCCCCGTTGGGTCAGACGCCCATTCAGGTGCGGTGCGAGCTAGGTGTCAGCCTGAGCCTTGGCAACCACGAGCTGCACGCCGGCGGTCCTCACAACCTCGACCTCTTCACCGGCGGTGATCGGCTCGGCGTCAGCGGTGGCCGCCCATTTGGCGTCACCAACCTTGATCTCACCGGCATCATCTTGATTCAGATCTACGAGTGCAGTTCCGAGCGAGCCGACCATCCAACGGCGCCCTATGACCGGACTGGAGAAGCGCGTGCGCACCATGGTGGGCATACCCAGGTAGGCATACAGAAAGGCGCCCACAATCCCGACCGCTCCGGTGACCCAGCTCATGGTGACGCCGTCCCACAGCAGGAACGTCCCCGCGACGAACAACCCGAGGCCGACGACGGTGTACGCACGCGGGAGGTTGGTCTGTATGTCGACGGCCATCGCCAAGAAGGCAAGGACCAGACAGGCAAGCCCGAGTGGGCGAAACGGCAACATGGCCAGCCCGTAGGTCCCCGCCAATGTCATGAACAGACCCAGCACGCCGGCGATGCCCACGCCTGCGGTGAACAGTTCGAAAAGCAACAGTGCGAGACCGCCGGTGAAGAACAGGTAGGTGATCTCAGGACTGGCCACCGTGTGGAAAACCTGGCTTGTGATCGGCAGCTTCAGGAACTCCTGATTGACGCTGGAAACGGTGTCACCGTCACTGTTCTGGACGAGGTCGTACCCTTCGAGGGCCACGAGAAATGTGGGCAGCGTGGACTGGATCGCCACAAGGGGATCGTCGGCGGCACCACCGGTGGGAAGCTCGGTGACCAGGGCCGGATCGGGCTCGTCTGCGATGCCCAGTTCCAACGCTTCGCTGGCGCCGATCACTTGATCCATGAGCCGATCTGTGGCTGAACCAAATGCCGGGCCAAACTCGGCCGGAAGCCGCGCCGGGCCGCTCTTGCCTATTCGTGACCCTCCGGACACCCCGACGATGTCGAACACCGAAGACAACTCTGCGGTTCCGCCTTCGGCTGCACTACCGCTGGGGCCGACCCAGAATGCGGTCTGCACCTCACTGTCACGCAGCCGGGTTGCGAGTTCGATGTACCGGTCGTCATCGACAACCGATCCCAGCGAATCCACCTGAAGCACCACGGCCAGTGCACCTTGAGCTTCAGCGCGGTCGATCTCGGAGATCAGGAAGTCGGTGACTACGGCATCTATGAGACCGGAGACTTCGATGATGCGTACGTCGTTTCGAGGTGCGGATTGACCGGCAGCTTGGGCTGCCGCCACCGAAGGCCCGAGACTGGAGAGCCCGGCCAGGGCCAACAGCGCCACCGCTAGCCTGAACCGCAATGAGTGTTGAACGGGTTGTCGGGGCATCTGGGGTCCTGATCGTGGCCGGGAAGGGTGGAGTCGGGAAAACAACGGTAGGCGCAACAGTGGCGCTCGCGGCTGCCCGAGCGGGTGCAAAAGTTCACCTCATCGAACTCGAGGGTCAGAGCCAACTGGCGTCCTTGTTCAACGCAGCACCCCCGACCTTCGACAAATCGCTCATGTGGCGCTGTGACAGCGGCGGAGGCGAGATCTGGGGACGCAGAATCACCCCGGACGAAGCGCTCCTCGAC
>JBLYYW010000415.1:0-6122 GCA_048550155.1 Acidimicrobiales bacterium
CCCATGCGGGGCTCGACGCCGCTGGCCGTGATCTTCTCGATCAGCTGATGCTCGACGCAGCGAAAGCCGGCGCCACTGTGCTGGTTGCCACCCATGACCGGGGGCGGATCGACCAGGTGCTCTCCCGTAGCGTCCTGGTGGACGGTGGCGTGATCATGGAATCGGCCAATGGCTGAGTCGGCGTTGTTCAGCGACGCATCGCTCATCTTCAAGAAGGATCTGCGGATTGAGCGCGCTTCGAAGGTGGTTACTTCCCAGGTGCTTCCCTTCTCGGTGATGACGTTGATCCTGTTCGGGTTCGGGATTTCGCCCGATGTCCGGGTCCTTCAGGGGGCCGAGGAATCCCGCTCGGTCTTGGCTCAGGTGACACCGGGGCTGATCTTCCTCGCGGTCCTCTTCTCGGCTTTGCTGGCACTGGGGCGGAGCTTCGGGGTGGAATCGGTGGACGGCACCTTGGACGGTCTTCGGTTGGCCGGACTTGATCCAGCAGGGATATTCCTTGGCAAGGCGGCCGCAGTGCTGGTTCAACTCCTGGTGGTGAGCGGAGTCGTCACCGCAGGAGCGTTTCTCTTGTTCAGCGTCGACATCGAGTGGAGCGTGGCTCGAGCTGTGTTACTGGTCACGACTCTCTGCGCGGCTACGACGGGGATAGCTGCTGCGGGTACGATCTATGGAGCGCTGGCCGCCGGTTTGCGGGTTCGGGACACCCTGGTTCCGTTGCTGGTGGTCCCAGTGCTGGCCCCCGTACTCCTCGGGGCTGGTCAGGCCGCTGACGCCGCGTTATTTGGTTCAGTGGCCGACGGCTGGCCGTGGGTGGGTGCGTTGGCAGTCTTCGCCGTGCTGTACATCGGGGTGGGGATCCTTGCTTTCGACTCGCTCCTGGAGGATGCGTGACTGCTGTAACCAACACGCTGGTAGGACCCTCCAGCTCCAAGGCCAGCCGCGTCATCGGGATCTTGGCCCTTCTGTCCACGGTGCTGATGCTGCTGTTGGGCCTCGTGTGGTCGCCCCCCGAAATCGATCAAGCCGACGCGGTTCGGTTGTTCTACGTTCATGTGCCCTCGGCTGTCATCGCCCTGTATGTGGCGTTCACGATCACACTGATCGGGAGCATCCAGTACCTCCGCAAACAATCGGTGTTCTGGGATCTGCTGGCCTACGCCGCCACCGAGATCGGTGTGCTGTTCTGCGCCCTGGTCCTGATCACCGGGATGCTGTGGGGCAAGCCGACCTGGGGTGTGTACTGGCAGTGGGATCCGAGGCTCACCAGTACCACCGTCACGTTCGTGCTGTACACCGGCTACTTGGCCATTCGGAGGATGGATCTCGATCCTGCGGTTCGGTCCAAACGTGCCGCCATCTTGGGCATCATCAGCTTCGCCAACCTCATCATCGTGCGCTACTCGGTGCAGTGGTGGAGGAGCATCCACCAGAGCACAACGTTCGGCATCGACACTCAACTCGACGGTCTCATGTTGTTCACGGTGTTCTGGGCAGTGATAACGTTCTCCCTGATCTTCACGTGGCTGCTCATCCACCGGTTCCGCTTGGCGTGGTTCGAGCATCAGTCCCAGGTGTCATCGCTTGACGATGCAATCGAGGCCCGTCGAGCCGAGCGAGGCCACACGCCTCTGGCAGGGGAGGGCGTCTGATGCACTGGGAATTCGTGATACCCGGGTACCTGATCGTGTTCGGCGGGCTCGCCACCTACGCGTTGTCGTTGCTCGGTCGGATCCGCAAGGTTGCCGAAAGGGTCCCCGACGAAAGGAGGCGCTTCCTTGAGTAACGAAGTAGATCTCACGCCTCGCGACAGCGAGCCGGGCAGCAACCGAACGGACCGTCGGTCCCTCCGCAACAAGATCATCGCCGGCGTCATCGGCGCCGTCTTGCTGTTCGTGGTGTACCAGGGCCTCACCAATGCTCGGGTCTTCTTCCTCAACGTCGATGAGGCGATCGAACAGAAGAGCGATCTGGGGGAAAGGACCTTCCGTATGCAGGGGACCGTGATCTCAGAAGAGGGCAACTCCACCAATGGAGCACTGCTGTTCACCGTCGCCTACAACGACGCCACAGCTCAGATCCGACATGTCGGCCCAGAACCCAGCGACCTCTTCGATCTCGGTGAGCCGGTGGTGGTGGAAGGTCATTGGAGTGGCGAGGTGTTCGAGTCCAACCAGATCATCGTGAAGCACGACGAGTCCTACGTGGAAGACAACCCGGACCGGCTCGAGTACGAACTCGACCAGTCCTGAGGACACCCGCGTGCTGTCGGCCATAGGGTTTGCATTCGTCCTTCTCGGACTGTCAGCGTCGTTCGCGGGAATGATGTCGGGCGCAGTGTCCCTCGTGCGAGGACACCGCCCCACCACCATGCACCAGTTCGCGTTGATGGTGCCCTTCGCCGGACTCGGCGCGTTCATCGTGATGGAGGTCGCACTGTTTCGGCGCGACTACACGGTGTCGTTTGTCCAGCAGGTCGGAAGTGATTCGATCCCGCCCATCTTCAACTTCGCTGCCCTTTGGAGTGCACTGGAAGGATCGCTGATCCTGTGGGCGATGATTCTCGGCTTCTACATCGGGGCCGTCCTGTGGAAGTTCAAGGCCCGGCGCAACGATCCGCTGCTGGGTTGGGCCACCGTGGTGCTGCTGGGCATCTCGACGTTCTTCTTCGGGCTGTTGGCGATCCCGGCCAACCCGTTCCAGCGGGTCTCGATCCCTCTCGACTTCGTGGGTCGAGGACCCAATCCGCTTCTTCAGGACCACGTGCTGGTGGCATTCCATCCACCGATGCTGTATCTGGGTTATGTCGGGTTTGCGGTGCCGTTCGCGTTTGCGATCGCTGCGCTGATCACGGGCCGTCTGGGTGAGGGCTGGTTGGTGGAGACCCGACGTTGGACCGTCATCGCCTGGGGCTTCCTCACCGTCGGCATCGTCCTGGGGGCCTGGTGGAGTTACGAAGTGCTCGGCTGGGGCGGGTACTGGGCATGGGATCCAGTGGAGAACGCGTCGCTGTTGCCATGGCTCACCGGCACCGCGTACCTCCATTCGGTGATGGTGCAAGAACGGCGAGGCATGTTGCGGGTGTGGAACCTGTCGCTGGTCTGCGCCACGTTCGCACTCACCATTCTGGGAACCTTTCTCACCCGATCCGGTGTGATCGACAGCGTGCACGCATTCGCCGACGGTGAGGTGGGCCCGTGGTTGCTCACGTTCTTCACCATCATCACGCTCGGTTCGGTGCTGCTGATCGGGTGGCGGGGCGACCGGTTGCGCTCACCCGGGGCGATCGACTCACCCCTCAGCCGGGAAGCCAGCTTCCTGGCCAACAACGTGCTCTTCGGGGCAATGGCGTTCGTGGTATTGCTCGGTACGGTCTTCCCACTCTTGGCTGAAGCCCTCGATGGATCACGGCTCACCATCGGCCGTCCGTACTTCGATTCGCTGGGCCGCCCAATCGCCATCGTCACCCTGTTCCTGATGGCGGTTGCCCCCGTCCTGCCATGGCGCAAAGCCAGCACCGAACTTCTGAGAGTTCGGTTGTTCTGGCCCGCCGTCGCGTCCGTTGGTGTGACCGCGGTGGCTGTGATCATCGGAGCTCGAGGGTTTTGGCCGGTGATCACGTTCGCCCTCGCCGGATTCGCCGGTGGCGCAGCCGCCCGGCAGATCATCCTCGCTACTCGACGGCAGGGTTGGCGGGGGTTCGTTGGGCGCACCAACGGCGGAATGATCGTCCACCTCGGCGTGATCATCCTCGCCATGGGTGTGGCCGCCAGCGAAAGCTACAAGACCGATCGCATCTTCACATTGGAACCCGACGAGACGGCGTTCGTCGACGGGCACAGCTTCACCTACCTGGGGTTGGGTGCAGACCGCACGAGCCGACGCGATCGCACCTTCGCCAAGGTGGCTATCGATGGTGGACAGGTGTACGAGCCGGCCCGCACCCGCTACACCCAGCAGGGCATGATCGTGGGTACGCCTTCGGTGAAGCCGGGCTTCCGCGAGGACCTGTATCTGGTGCTCGACGACATACCTCGTACGCCAGATGGCCCCATTCGGTTGCGGATCATCATTCGCCCACTGATCACCTGGATCTGGGCCGGGGGAGTGCTGATGGGACTGGGGACGCTGTTTGCGGTATTTCCCGGGCCTCGACGGCGCGGTACTGAACCGGTTGGTACTTCGGGGCCGACCGAGCACGATTCTGAAGAGCGCAAACCGGCATTCGTTTCGGCCTTTCGACGGCTGCGAGGGAGTACGGCATGACCGATCTCGAACCTCCTGCCGAGCCCGAGGACTCACCGTCAGCCCTGTCCAACTCTGGTTCGTCCAACTCCGGTTCGACCAACTCCAGCACAATCCGAACGATCGCGATCGTGGTCGGAGTCGTCATCGTCGGGCTTGTGGGCCTGTTGGCCTTCGGTGGCAGCGACCTCGGTGCCCAACCAAACGCAACCCTGGGCAAGCGCGTGCCACTCGTGCAGGGCATGCCCATCGAAGGTCTGGCTGGCACATCGGTCAATCAGGCTGGTGAGCCGGTCGCCTACAGCATCGATGCCAAAACCGGCCAATGGACGCTGGTCAACTTCTTCGCGACCTGGTGCACCGGGTGCATCGTGGAACATCCCGAGTTGGTCAAACTAGAGGCCTGGGGTACCGACAACGATCTGGGCATCGTGGCCGTGGTCTTCGATGACCCGAACACCGGGGCGATTCAGAGGTTCTTTACCGAGCAAGGCGGGAACTGGCCGGTGCTGGACAGTCCTCGATCAGCCGTGGACTTCCAGATCTCCCAGATTCCCGAATCGTTCCTCGTGGCTCCGAACGGCTTGGTCGTCGAGCACTATGTCGGAGGCCTGTCAGCAGCAGAAGTGCAGGCAACCATCGCGGAGCTCACGACATGAAACGGTTCTCAGCCGGCAGTAGGGAGGCGTGGGCGTTCGTCCTGGTGTCCCTCATCGTGTTGTTGGCCATCGCCACCTTCGCCGGTGACGGAGCGGTCACCGATGGCGAACGGGCCGAGGCCCTCAACGACCAGTTCGCCTGCCCCACCTGCGATGGTCAGAGTGTGGCCGAATCCAACGCGGCCGTGGCAGCAACGATTCGCCAGTTCATCCGCGACGAAATCGATGCCGGCGCCACCGATACCGACATTCGCAACGCCCTGATCGATGCCTATGGCACAGAGGTGCTCCTGAACCCACCATCCAGCGGCGTCGCCACCCTGGTCTGGGTGTTGCCGGTACTGGTACTGGTCGGTGGTTCGGCGATCGTTGCGTCCTCGATCACACGCAACCGGACAGGTTCAGCCGACCCCTCGGCCGACGACAAACGAATCGTGTCTGAGCTGAGGCGAAAGCCGTGACCGACCGGGCATCCCTGGAAGCTGAGCAGAAGTTCTTGCTCACTTCATTGGATGATCTGGAATCCGAATACGCCGCTGGCGACATCAGCGAGACCGATTTCGAACAACTGAAGGCTGACTACACGATTCGGACCGCACGGGTGACCCGGCAACTCCAGGGACTGGGGTCCGCTCCGGACACACGTGATGGATCGTCGGCTCGGAAGCTGGGCTGGGTCGCCGCGATCGTCGTGTTCGGTGTCGTGAGCGGGCTGCTGCTTGCTCAGTTCTCGGGCGAACGGGGAGTGAACGACAACATCACCGGCTCGATCGAGGAGAGTCCCCGCCAACAGGTCTTCCGGTGCCAATCCCTTGGTGCGGAAGGGGAGCTGCTGGCGAGCTTTGAGTGTTTCGATGACGTACTGGCGCGTGATCCCGACAACGCTCAGGCGCTGGCTTATCGAGGTTGGTACGGCGTTCTGGCATCCGGTTCGGCTCAGGCCGCTGGTGAGGACGATGCGGCCGCCGAACTGGTAGCGGCCGCCGGGGTCAATCTCGACCGGGCCGTCGAGGCGGATCCGAGCTACCCCGACGCCCGAGCGTTCCGGATGATCGTGCTGGAACGACTCGGCCGCGACGGCGAAGCGTGTGAGGACGCCCGAGTCCTGCTGGACCTGAACTCCCCGGCCCAGATCCTCCAACTCACCGCCCCAGTGATCGAGCGCCTCGGCTGCTAACTCCGCTGTCTGTCCCTCCGGGGGCCTCTCGCTCGCCTTCG
>JBLYYW010000416.1:0-3009 GCA_048550155.1 Acidimicrobiales bacterium
CACACCGTGGTCCTCTCCGAGGACCAGACCCGCGCCTTCCGGTCCGGTTGCGCGCTCGAACCCGAACATCTCGCCATCGGTCGAAAGGGCGCCTATCTGGTGTCCACCACTCTCACGGTTGCCTCCGACGCGCCGGCGAGTTGGGGACTGGTCGCCGCCGTCGGTCAGGACCATGTAGACATCTCCGAACTGCGGCACCGTCTCAGCTCCTCGGACCTCGTAGCCGACGTCGAAGCAGCCATCGAGAACTCGTACCGTTCGCTGCTTGAAATTGTTGTCGCCGCCGATGGTGTGCAACACACCAGCGATCAACGAGCGACCGTCCACCATTTCGCCAACGTGCTGTTCAACTGCATGCGGGGTGGATCGTTCACAGCCGACCATCGGGTAGAGGTCGCCCAGGTCGATCGGTTCATCGCCAGCCGCAATCGCCCTGCCCACGTCCGTTTCGGTCCGATCGCAGAAACGCTGGAGCCGGTCGTCGAAATCACGACGCTGCGTTCGGCCGTCAAGGCCGATGTGGACCTCTCTCGCCTGGTAAACGAATACCTTCCGCTTACATTCAGTCGCCGGCACGGCGACCCCAGCCGACCGTGGAACAAGTTCGAGATCTCCACTCGAACCCCGGACGGCGACTGGGCCCTCGGGTACCAGGGCAACTGGCGTGACATATTCCAGAACTGGGATGCGCTGATGCACAGCTTCCCGGACTACTTCGAATCGGCCATCGCCAAGTTCCTGAACGCGTCGACCGTGGACGGCAACAACCCGTATCGCATCACCGACGAGGGAATCGACTGGGAGGTCCCGGAGGAAGGCAGTTGGGGAAACTTCGGCTACTGGGGCGATCACCAGATCGTCTATCTCCACCGACTCTTGCACTCGGCCCAGCGTTTCCATCCCGACCTCCTTCCCGCCCAATTGGGACGATGCAACTTCTCCTACGGAGACGTCCCGTATCGCATCCGCCCCTACGAGGATCTGGTCCGAGATCCCAAGCACACCATCGACTTCGACAACGAGGCCCAGGAGCGCACTGAGGACCGGGTTCGCCAGATCGGGGCCGACGGGCGCCTCGTCCTCGACGGTGAGCGAATTCATCATGCGTCCCTGGCCGAGAAGCTGTTGGTTCCGGCGTTGTCGAAACTGTCCAACCTCGTGGCCGGCGCCGGCATCTGGATGAACACCCAGAGGCCGGAGTGGAACGACGCCAACAACGCCCTGGTCGGAAACGGCGTCTCCACCGTCACCGCCTTTCATCTCCACGAGTACTTGGGCGGCCTGGACGGGCTGCTCGCCCAAGCGCCGATCTCGGATGTCCCCCTCGGGGCTCTGGTCGCTGCGTGGCTCCGGGACCTCGAGACCGAATTCAAATCCCACGCCCACATGACCGAGCCCCACACCATCACCGCAGCGGCGCGACGTAGCCTGCTCGACGGGATCGGCACGGCGTTCTCCGACTACCGGTCCGAGGCCTACCGCACAGGCCCGGGACACACAGAAACCGTCCCGGTGGGCGACGTCCGACGATTCATCGCCACGGTTCGCCCCCATCTCGATGCGATCATTGCCGCCGCTGCTCGAAGCGACGGACTATTCCACTCCTACTACCTGGTCAACCTGAGCGAACCCGGACTCGCCGACGTCGAACCGTTGTATGAAATGTTGGAGGGACAGGTTGCGGCGTTGGGGTTGTCCGGCCTCACGGCTGATCGAGCCGTCGAACTAGTGGACGCTCTGTACGACAGCGAGCTCTACCAGGCCGACCAGCGCTCCTTCGTCCTGTACCCGAACCATCTACCGGTGTCGTTCATGGAGAAGAATCAGGTTCCGGCCACTGCGATCACCCCGGCTGTGGCCGCCGTGATCGAAAGTACAAGCGACCTCATCAAGCGAGATGCAAACGGCGTCGTTCGTTTCGCCAGCCGACTCCAGTCGGCCCGCCATCTCGAAACTGAGCTGGACGGATTCTCCGCCGAAGACCGAGCCGAGATCCTGGCTGCATACGAAGCGACCTTCGATCACCATTCCTTCACCGGTCGGTCCCAGACCATGTACAAGTACGAGGGGCTTGGTTCGATCTACTGGCACATGGTGTCGAAGTTATTGTTCGCGCTCCAGGAGAAGATCACTGCCGCAGCCGAGGTCGGCGTTCGGGACGAGACGATCGAGACCATGTCGGCGCAGTACCACCGGATCCGTCAGGGCCTTGGGTTCATGAAGACCGTGACCGAACAAGGGACCTTCCCCACCGATCCGCATTCCCACACCCCGGCCCATCTCGGTGCACAACAGCCAGGAATGACAGGCCAGGTGAAGGAAGGCGTGCTGATTCGGTGGGGCGAACTGGGCGTCCACGTGGCCGACGGTTGTGTCAGCTTTCGGCCCATCCTGCTGGATCCGGGCGAGTTCCTCGAACAGCCCCAGGCCTGGGATGAGTACGGCATCACGCTGGATGCTGGAAGCCTTGGTTTCACCTACTGCGGAGTTCCGGTGATCTATCGGCTCGGGACTCAGCCATCGTGTACTGCGACCTGGAGCGACGGCTCCGAAACCTCAGTTGAATCCGGGTTTGACCGCTCGACGAGCGCGGCTCTCTTCAGCCGAACGGGCCAGATCGCCAGCATTTCGGTGACCACCGGCAATCGATAGCCCAGTTCCACTTGACGGGCCCGGTGCCGCCCGCCTAGTTTCTTGGGAGCGCTCTCATAGCGGTTCGGCAGCGATGCGGAAGAGCGAGCGCGACACACTTGGTCCGGTGAGCGACGTCACCGGCGGGGCCAATTCACAACAGACATGGGGATTCTGATGAGACGACGGACGATGACGACTCTGGCCATGGTGGCCGCACTTCTGGTGGGCACCGTGCTGGCGACGCCCGCGGCTACAAGTGCGACACCACCTGCTCCTGGAGTGGTGTTCGACAACTTCGACGACGGCGACGCCACCGACTGGGGCTTCTTCAGCGGCAACGCCGCCGGCGGCGGGGGCGGCGCGGGTACCGATCAG
>JBLYYW010000417.1:0-6925 GCA_048550155.1 Acidimicrobiales bacterium
ACCGGCGCGGAGGCCGTGGGAATGACGGCGATGTGGTTCGACATCGCGAACGCAACCACATCCTGGGCCGAGGTAGCTCACCGTCTGGGAATCTGACCTGCTGGCGGACGGCTAGCCTGGCCGAACCCAATTGATCGGCGCCGAGCGCATGGCAGCCGAGGTCCATCTCAGCTTGAACCCAATCGGGGTCTCGCCCCTGCGCCGCCGAACGTCGTCGGTGGCACGCGCGACAGCGCGAGCCTCCTCCCAGCTCAGGTCGATGAACCGGTCGGTGAGCAAGGGCACCGGCGCAGCAGCTTCTGCGGCCTCGAAAAGCTCGAGCACTCAATGCTTCGGGATCAAACACCCAACGCCTCCCTCACCGGCGCCCACACGAAGTCATCATCGAAAAGGAACGCGGTCATCCCCAGCGTTGCAGCCACGTTCACATTGTCGACGTGGTCGTCGACGACCACCGTGCATTCGGGGCTGACCCCGGTGACCACAAGACACCGTTGAAACGCTCGCCGATCGGGTTTGTAGATCCCATTGTCGGAGCCGAGAAACACGTGGTCCACCTGCTTCAAGATGTCGAGTTCGCCGATCCAGGACGACGGCAGGTCGTTCGACAGAATCGCCACGATCACGCCGGCGTCTTGAGCGGCAGTGACCAGGTCGGAGACACCCGGCCGGATCAGATTCTCGAGCTTGGTCACGTCGATCGGGTGAGAGACGATCTCGCGATGGTTGTACGTACACACGCCGTCGAAGTCCAGTACGAGCAGCCGAGCAGTCACAGAGAACGAGAGTAGCGATGGCTAGCAGATGCGGGGAAGAACTTCTCCGAGCGGGAGGTCGACCACCCGGGTGGCGCCGAAGGGGGTCTTCGCAGTCACCACTCCGGGATGGTCGTCGCTGACCGACCCGATCACCGTGGCACCTGATCCGTGCTCATGGGTTCGCATCGCATTCATCACGTCGTCGACCGCCTCGGCCGGCACGATCGCAATCAACTTGCCTTCGTTGGCGATGTTCATGGGATCGAGACCGAGAAAGGAACATGCGGCGGCTACTTCGGCCGGCACCGGGAGCCTGGACTCCTCATAGCTGACGCCGACCCCAGCTGCGGCTGCGATCTCACACAGCGAGGCCGCTACACCCCCGCGGGTCGGGTCTCGGAGGACGTGAATGTCGGAATACGCATCCAGCATCGCATCAACGAGGCCGTTGAGGGCGGCCGAGTCCGAGCGGACCTGTGTCCCGAATTCGATTCCTTCGCGTTGTGAGAGGACAGCCACGCCGTGCACACCGATGTCACCACTCACAATGATCACATCGCCCGGGGTCGCCCGATCCGGGCGAATGTCGACCCCGTCGGGGATCGAACCAATCCCCGCCGTGTTGATGAAGAGCTGGTCGGCGGCGCCCCGGTCGACGACCTTGGTATCGCCGGTCACGATCGACACCCCTGCCCTCTGAGCAGCGTTGGCCATCTCGTTCACAACGCGGCCCAGAACCTCCATTTCAAGCCCCTCTTCCAAAATGAATCCGCAACTCAGCGCCATCGGAGCTGCGCCACTCATCGCAAGATCGTTGACGGTGCCGTTGACGGCGAGATCGCCGATGGACCCACCGGCGAAAAACAGCGGCCGAACCACGTAGGAGTCAGTCGAGAATGCCAGTCGACCTTGGGTCGGATCGAGAACTGCCGAGTCGTGTAGTCCATGCTCGGGTGCGGATCCGAACGCCGGTATAAACAGGTGCTCCACCAACTCCGCCGACAACTTCCCTCCCCCACCATGCCCAAGAACCACCCGGTCGTACTGCCTCAAGGGCAACGGGCAAACCCATGATATTGCCTCCACTCGCTTGCGTTCGCTCTGGTAGTCCTTCACTTCCGCTGCGCCCTCCTCGTTCCTCGGCGGGCATCCGCTTCCAGTTCCGGACTTCCAGGCTCACTCCAGGTCGTTCCGGACTCGCTGTCGCTCGAACAACGTCTTGTAGCGCTGCGTGCTGCCTTGCTGGCGCGGCGGCAACGTGACCGAGCTTTGGTCACCTCTGGCGAACTCATACCTCTCGGCTAGTGACGGCGAGCGGAGGCAGTGAAGAAGTAGACGACGACAGTCTGCGGTACTGGTAGTAGGCGGCGCACGCACCCTCGCTGGACACCATCGTGGCCCCCAGGGGGGTGCGTGGAGTGCATTCCTTCCCGAACGCTTCACATTCGTTCGGTTTGATCAAACCCTGGAGCACCTCACCAGCTCGACAGAGTTCAGATTCGGGCGCATCCACATCGATGACGTCGAAACGGTACTCAGCATCGAAGTCCCGGTACGCGGGCGCCAAGCGCCAGCCGCTGACACCGATTTCCCCGATACCCCGCCACTGTCGATCGCAGACTTCGAAGATCTCCTCAACCATCTTCTGGGCGGGCACGTTGCCCTGTTCAGAAACAACACGGGGGTAGGCGTTGTCGAGGCGAGCTTCGCCGTTCTCCAGCTGGGCGACCACCCGACGGATTCCTTCCAATACGTCCAACGGTTCGAACCCGGTCACCACGATCGGCACTTCGTACTGCTCGACCAACGGACCGTACTGCCAGGTACCCATCACCGAACACACATGACCGGCAGCCAAGAACCCATCCACCCGATTGTCCGGGGAACTCACGATCGCTTCGATTGCCGGCGGAACCAAGACATGGCTGACCAGAACCGAGAAGTTGTTGAGTCCGCGCTGGTGAGCCATGTGAACAGCCATTGCGTTTGCCGGCGCCGTGGTTTCGAAGCCGATGGCGAAGAACACCACCTGTTTCTCAGGGTTGTCTTCGGCCAGGTTCACCGCATCGAGTGGTGAGTACACGACCCGGACATCGCCGCCGTCACTCTTCACGGTGAACAGGTCGCGGGTCGATCCCGGCACTCTGAGCATGTCGCCGAATGAACAGAAGATCACGTCGGGTCGGCTGGCGATCTCCATCGCCTTGTCGATCATGCCCAGCGGTGTCACACACACCGGGCATCCCGGCCCATGGATGAGCTCCACTTTGTCGGGAAGCAGTTGGTCGATTCCATTGCGAATGATGGCGTGGGTCTGCCCACCGCAGACCTCCATGATCGCCCATTTCTTGGTGGTGATCTTGTCGATCTCCTCGAACAAGGTCTTCGCCAGGACGGGGTCGTTGAACTCGTCGAGGTACTTCATTGTGCAACTCCCCCCGTCACGTCGAGTTCCTCTTCGAGGATGCCGAGGTCACGGAACATCTGGAGCGTCTCCAGCGCCGATGTCTCGTCGATCTTGGAAATGGCGAACCCGACGTGCACGATCGCGTAGTCTCCCACCTGGATGTCCGGCAGATAGGCGAGGCAGATCTCCTTCTTGATCCCGTCGAAATCGATCGTTGCCATTCGGGTTCCGCGTTCCTCCCGCACGTCGACGATCTGACCGGGTACTGCGAGACACATTATGAACTCTCCTGTTGAGGGCGTTGATGAGCTGCGATGTAGGCCTGACCGAGGGAAAGGCCCCCATCGTTGGGGGGAACGATTCGGTGGGTGAGGACGTCGATTGGGAGCGGAATCAGCCGGTCGATGCAGCGCTCGAGCAGCAGTGCGTTCTGGAAGCAGCCACCGGTCAGAGCCACCGCATCGAAATGATGTTGGTCGAGCATTCGTTTGACAACGTCGGCGGTCACGTCGGCCACGGCATTGTGAAAGCCGGCGGCGATCGAGTCGACGGCGACGCCGTTGAAGACATCAGACACCAGTGCGGTGAGGACCGGTGCCGGATCGATCACGCCGTCCGCCAGACCAAACCGATACTCGCGAGAGGCATTGGCCTCAGACGCCAGCACCTCCAGCTCGATCGCAGCTTGGGCTTCGTAAGAGATACGGTGCCGCACGCCGATGAGCGACGCCACAGCGTCGAAGAGACGGCCCATGCTCGTGCAAGTTACGCAGCCGAGGCCGGTTTCCAGCTGCTTGTGTAGGAGTGTGCGTTCCGCCTCGCCAAGCGGCTGGAGCGATGGAAGCCGAGGATGCCATTCGATGCCAGCTGCGTGAAGGTGGGCCAGCGCCATTCGGTTGGGGAACTGGACCGCTCCGTCACCACCCGGGAGGTTCACCGGGGCCAAGTGACCGACGCGCTCGAATCCGAACCCGTCGACCATCAGAATCTCGCCTCCCCAAATGGTCCCATCGGAGCCGTAGCCGGTTCCGTCGAAGGCCACGCCCAAGACTGATGACGTTGGCGGCAGCCGATGTTCGGCCATCATCGACGCCACATGGGCCCAATGATGCTGAATCTCCCGCACCGGAGCTAGGCAGCCGGTCCGAGCCCACCGGGTGGTCGAATAGCCGGGGTGAGCGTCCACCGCAACAACTTCAGGGGTGGTGCGGTGGAAGTCCAGCAGCTGGGAGCTGGTTGCCTCGAAGGCCTTGAGCGTTTCGAGGTTCTCCATGTCCCCGATGTGCTGGCTGATCCAGGCTCGCCGTTGGGAAACAACGGTGAAGGTGTTCTTGATTTCTCCACCGACGGCGAGCACCTCAGCACGGGCGAACGGCATGGACACCGGCAAGGGGGCGTAGCCTCGCGCCCGGCGAATCGGCAAAAGGTCATCTCGGACAACACGAACCACCGAGTCATCACACGGCACCTCGATCCTGCGGTCGTGAGTCAGGATGCCGTCGACAAGGTGTCCCAGCTTGGCAACAGCGTCTGCGTCTCGGAATACGATCGGCTCGCCGTGGAGGTTGCCACTGGTCATCACCAAAGGGCCAACTCCACGAGCGAAGAGAAGGTGCTGCACCGGCGTATACGGCAGCATGACGCCGAGCAATGGATTGCCTGGCGCCACTTCGGCCGCGACCGGTGGGTCCGAAGCCGCCCGGGCGAGCACGACGGGCCGGGCCGGAGAGCAAAGTTCGGCTGCCTCGCGGTCGCTGAGGTGCACGAAATCCCTGGCCGTGTGGAGGCCGTCGACCATGACGGCTAATGGCTTGTCTGGGCGGTGTTTGCGACTTCGAAGAGTGGCTACCGCCGAGGTGTTGGCGGCATCGCACGCCAGATGGAACCCGCCGAGTCCCTTGATCGCGATCACCTCACCCCCAAGCAGTGCGTCGGCGGCTCGTTCGATCGGGTCACCTTCGTATGTGTCACCGCGCGGACCTGTGTAGGAGAGCACCGGCCCACAGTCGTGGCATGCGATGGGTTGCGCGTGGTAGCGCCGATCCGTCGGGTCGGTGTACTCCGCTTCACAGGCGGAGCACATCGGGAACTCGGCCATCGTTGTGGCCGGTCGGTCGTAGGGCAGGTCCAAGATGATCGTGTAGCGCGGGCCACAGTTGGTGCAGGTGATGAATGGATGGCCGAAACGACGATCGGACGGATCGTTCAGCTCAGCAACGCACTGGTCACAGACGGCGGTGTCCGGTGGGATGAGAGTTCGAGCACCGCTTGACTCGTGCGACTCGACGATGGTGAACGAACTGAACCTGGTTGCCGACCGCGCATCCGGTTCCTCAACCTGCTGGAGCTCATCGATACGCGCCAACGGCGGCAGCTCGGACCTCAATCGAGCGGTGAACTCGTGGATGGTCCTCGGTGGGCCGGCGACAGTGACAAAGACATCGGTGGCACTGTTCCCAACCTCACCGGTCAAGCCCAGTTCCGTCGCCAGGCGGTACACAAAGGGTCGAAAGCCAACCCCTTGCACGACTCCGGTGATCAGAAAGCGTTGGGCGACCAGCGTGCTCATCTACACATTCCAGACCATGACCCTATTGTTACCGCTGTCGGCAACAGCGAGTCGTCGGTTGCCATCGCTGCCGATGTGGAGGCAGATTCCGTAGGGCCAGCAGAACGTGTCATCGGAGACCACGTCCCATCGGTTCTCCCCGTTGGTGGCGAACGTCGGCTGGCCCAGAACCCGATCGGCCTGAACCCGTGACTCGGTGGGTAGCTGGTCCCAGAGCAGGATTCGATTGTTGGCGGTATCGGCTACCGCCATCTGCCCGGTCCGGTCAACGTCGATGGCATAGGGAAAGCGCATCGTCGAGGCACTGTGGGGGCCGTACGGGAACTCACCATGGGCGGAGAAGTCTGGCTGGGCCAAAACGGTGTCGGCCGGTCGGTCGGCAACGGGAGGAGGCTGCCATCCGAGGACCCGGTGATTGCCGGCGTCGGCGATGAAGAGGACATCGTCGTTGCCGGCGATGTCATGGGGCCACCGAAAGCTGTTCGGCCCACACTCGCCACGGTTTTCTTCTCGCATCTGATACGAATCCTGCCCGATCAGCACCACCGGTGGCTCATCGGGTTCGGGGAGGTCATCCCAGGCCAGGATCCGCCGGTTCCCGGTGTCCGCCACCCAAAACCGATCGTTCACATACGCAATACCAAACGGCCAGTAGAACCCGTTGTGGGAAACTTCGCCACCTCTGTTTTCCTCGACCGAGGACGGGTCGGCCTGGCCGATCACATGATCAGGTGGCGTATCGGAGACGTGAGGCACCGAATCCCACACAAGCAGGCGGTGATTCCAAGCATCGGCGACCACCAGCCGACCGTCGTGGATCAGCACGCCAGTGGGCAATCGCATTCCGTTCTCCGGTCCCCGCCCGGCCGCTTGTGCACCCTCGGTGTTGGCATCGCCTTGCCCCAGGATGACCGACGCGTCGCTGTGCGATACAAGCCCGGATCTTGCATCCCAGATCAGCACTCGGTGGTTCCCGGTATCGGCGGCAATCAGGTAGTCATTGTCGAGCCAGGTTGCCCGAGGTGCGTACAGCTGGTTGGCGGTGGGCATCGCAGCGGGCAGGGTGAGGCCACCGATCGCTGGTGCGCCCAGCCACACCGAAGGTTCGGCCCCGCCGGTGAACTCACCGGTCATCGGTGGTGGATTCACCAACTGTGCGCCGGTGGAAAGGCTCACCCTCAGGGAGGTCAT
>JBLYYW010000418.1:0-10807 GCA_048550155.1 Acidimicrobiales bacterium
CCGGGGTGGCTGAAGCGCTGACACTCCAGTGCCGGGACTCCGACGGGGATATTCACCGGCTCCTGGGTCGCACTGGCCTCTCCAGACCGGCTCGTCATAGCCGCCGCAGCCTCAACCGTGGAAGACCCACTGTGCAGGGCGGCGCTGGGGAGAAACGCCCTCACCATCGTGTTGGATGCACCACTTGACGAGATCCTCGAACGGGCGTCTACGGGTGATCACCGCCGGCCGATCGACCGTGCCGAGCTCGAGGAGCTGGTGGACAGACGGGTTCCATTGTTCAACGAGATCGCCGACATGATGGTCTCAGCCACAAAAACCCGGGCCGACATGGTCGACGAAATCGTCACCTTCATCGCACCGGAGGAGTGACCCGCTCGGCCACGGCGGCCTCGGTTGTCGCCCGATACAGGTCGCGTAGCAGAGCGATCTCGGATGTCGGACGAGAAGTGACCATCACCCAATCGAACCACGGTTTGGTCAATCCAGGATCGGCAGTCCGATCGGATTGTCAGGAGGGATCATCCCGGCGTTGTGAATGGTTCGAGCTGACCGGTCCAGTGATTCGAGCAGGCGATCGAGTTCCTCGGTTGAGACTGCATCCAAGGGACTGTCGGCCAACCGATCTGTCGTCTCTTCGATCCGGCTCCGTAGCGACACACCAGCGTCGGTTAGTTCACGACCGTTGGTCAGGCCCCGACGACGGAGGTTCTCCTTGGCGTCGTTCCACTGTGTTTCGTCGAAACCGCGGGCGAGAAGGAACAGGTCCTCGGAGAGCCCACGCTCAGCGATCAACAGGAGGTGGGCCTGCGGGCCAGAAACTCCCTCGGCGGCCAAGGCGATCACGTGCCCATCACCCCGGTGTTCCCTCAAGCTGGTGGTCAGCTGCCACAGGCGTTCGACAGGGTCGTGGGAGAGCTCGAGACCCCGGTTTGCCGTGAACAGCGGCCGGCCAAGCCCGTCGGCTGCACCCACCATCCGTTCCAACAGCGGATTTGCGACCTGTGCGGTTGCGAGAACCGCAGGATCCAGATCCCGTAGGGCCGCGGCGGCACCGCTCGCCCGTGCCAGTATCAACGATTCGGGAGACGCAAGCGACCATGCGTCCGGGATCGCTCGCCGGACCCGTTCGGTGGCGAAATTGGCGAACGTCGCCTCCACGACACCGGCGGAGACTGCGCCCATCGGAGCGGCCCGAAACCCGAAGTAGCCCATCCAGAATCCTTTGAGACCGGCGTCCTTGGCAGCCTGGGCCGACTGCGGCGAGAAGTAGGTCACGGCATGAAGTGCCTCGAACCGAATCCACAGCTCTCGAGCTCGATGTGTCGTCATGGTCGACCACCTTGCTACAGAACGAGCGGGGGTCCTACATTGACCCCTCCGCCGATACCGGGAGAATCATGAACAACGAACTCACGACCGACTACCTGGTGGTCGGCAGCGGCGCCGTCGGGATGGCCTTTGCCGACGTCCTGGTCACCGAAACCGACGCCGACATCGTGATCGTGGACCGATTCGCCAAGCCGGGGGGTCATTGGAACGTGGCCTACCCGTTCGTCACGCTTCATCAGCCATCCCAGTTCTATGGGGTCAGCTCGGTAGAACTCAGCAAGGGTGTCGTTGACCAGGTGGGTCTGAACAAGGGACTCGGTGATCTCGCAACCGGCGCCGAGGTCAGCGCATACTTCGACAGCGTCATGCGCCACCAGTTCCTGCCGTCCGGCCGGGTTCGCTACTACCCGATGTGCGACTACACCGGCGACGGCACTTTCCGTCACAAGCTCACCGGCGAGCGGTTCCATGTTCAGCGCACCAAGACCGTCGACTGCACCTATCTGAACACGTCGGTCCCTGCCACGCACACCCCGAGTTTCGAGGTAGGAGAAGGTGTGCGGTTCATGCCGTTGAACGACCTGCCCACCATCGAAGATACCCCCGCCGGTTACGTCGTGATCGGTGGCGGCAAGACCGGGATCGACGCCATTCTCTGGCTCTTGGAACACCGGGTGGATCCCGACATGATCACCTGGATCGTCAGTCGCGATGCCTGGCTGCTCAACCGGAAGAACACTCAGCCGGCCACCCAATTCTTCAGTGACACGATGGGTTCGCAGGCCGCCCAGTTCGAGTCGATCGCAAATGCTTCGTCGAGCGATGACATGTTCCTCCGCCTCGAAGCATCCGGCTACTTCCTCCGGCTGGACCCCAACGTCTGGCCCACGATGTTTCACGGTGCCACGATCAGCGAGCCCGAGCTAGCCGAGTTGCGCCGCCTGAAGAACGTCGTGCGTCTGGGACATGTGCAACACATCTCACCCACCGACATCCTTCTCGACCGGGGAACCGTCCCCACGACGCCAGATCACCTGTTCATCGACTGCTCGGCCAGCGCGATCACCAATCTCGAAATGAAACCGATCTTCCAGGGCGACCTCATCACACCCCAGACCGTCAGGTCATACCAGCCCGTCTTCAGCGCAGCCCTGATCGCCCATGTGGAGGCCACGAGGGATTCAGAAGACGAGAAGAACGCGCTGTGTGCGGTCGTGCCGCTGCCCAACTCGAACCTCGATTACATGAAACTGACGCTCGCGTTCATGACAAACCAGTACAACTGGGGTCAGGATCCTGAAGTGCGGGAGTGGCTGTTGAACAACCGCCTCGACGGATTCTCCAAGCTGGTCAGCGAAGTCTCCAGGGACGACAGAGAGAAGCGGGCGATCCTGAAGCGGCTACGTGACAGTGCGATGCCGGCAGCCGTCCGTCTGACCGAGCTGATCGCCGAGGCTGACGCTACGGATAGGGACTAGTCCGCTCCGAGTCCGGCCCAGGCCTCCGTGGCATACTCGGCGATGTAACCCAGCACGGCGTCGACATCGTTGATGGTGACCGATGGGTTCATGAACAGCATCCGAAAGGTGTTGAGGCCGTGAACGGGCTGAAACCCGACCATCGCCGTTCCCTCGACCTGCATGCGAGCCTTCACACGCGGCGGGAGTCTGTGGAGTAGCTCGCGGTTCTTCTCCGAGATCAACGCAGGATCGAACGGCCGGAACTCTGGTGGAATCCACGCGAACACCACGTTGGTGAAGTCACCGGCGACGACGTGTGCAAAAGCGCCGTCACTTTCGTCGATGCGGGTTCTGGTGTGATCCGCCATTGCCACGGCGTGGTCGATGCGTTCGGAGAAGCCGCTGTCGCCGCGGGCTTTCCAGGTCAGCCACAACTTGAGGGAATCGATCCGGCGAGCGCACTGGAAGGTTCGATCACCCGAGTCGAACTCACCATGTTGTTTGTCCGGCTGGAAGAGATAGTTCGCACCGGTGGCAAAACAAGGTTCCAACTGGCTGGGCTTCTTCACCAGCAGGGCGGTGCACTGCTGGGTCATGCCCATCATCTTGTGAAGATTCCAGACGAATGAGTCCGATCGATCCACTCCACTCATGTGATGGCGGTGACTGGGTGAGAACAAGGCCGAACCGCCGTAGCACCCATCGACGTGGAACCAGAGATCCTCTGTCTCGCAGACATCGGCGAGCGCATTCAGGTCATCGAAGGCGGATGTCACGGTGGTGCCGGATGTTCCGATGACGGCGAAGGGCACCATCCCGTTCTTCCGGGCATCAGCGATCGCGGTCCGCAGTGCATGGGGTTGCATGGCGCCACCACGGTCGCTCGCAACCTTCACCACGGCGTCCGTTCCTATACCGAGCAATGCCGCAGACTTGATCGCGGCGTAGTGACCACTGTCGGAGACGAACAGGCAGAGTCGGTCACCGTTGGACCCCGCATGAACGATGTCGGGTTGATGGCGGTGGCGGGCCAATTGGAGGGCGAAAAGCGTACCGGTTGATCCGCCCGGGGCGAACAGGCCGGGAGGTAACTCCCGCGAGTCAACACCGAGCGGATAGCCGGCGATCGCCGCCAGCTTGTTGAGGACCGCCGACTCCATCAACGTGAAGACCGGCGCCGCCTCGAACGTCGCGCCCGTGGTGTTCAGCGCCGCTCCCAGCCAATCGCCCACGACCGAAATCGGATCAGGCCCGGCGAAGTTCTGATTCACGAACCGGGGGTGGCTGGTGTGCACCGAGTACTTGATCACCGTGTCGATTGCGGCAACCAATACATCGTCGGTGCACGGCTCCTGCGGTGAAGCCAACGGCAGCCCCACTGAATCCTCGAAGATCGAGTAGAGCTCAGGGGGTGGAGCGAACTCGATCACGGGATCAGCTCCGACCGGCGGATCCAAGACGTACTCGAGGGTCTTCTCGGCAATTCGTTGCTCGAGCGGTTCGTCCATGCCGGTCTGCTCCTCGTTTCGTCGCCGTGCCCGGATTCTCCGAATCAACTCGAAACATTACCCGCCGACCCTCAGTCACCTCGCGAATCAGCCAACCAGACAACGGTGTCGAGCTTGATGACCCCCATCCCGTCAGGAGTCGGTGATGCCTGCCTTGATTGCATCGACCAACTCGTCCGACACCTCGGTGATTCCATGGGCATCGGCAGCGTGTTGTGCTGCGGCGGCGAGAACATCTTCCTCGGTCTCGCCGCTCACCACGCCGTCGCACCCATCGACCACCGTCCCGCATGCAAAGCTCTTCATTGTCTGTCCCCTTTCGTGGGCTGTTCGAGTTGTAACCATCGTCGTGCCGGATGCTCGCTCGGTCAACCGGTCCAGCGACGTCGGCGGGATTGCGCCCGGTCGGGAACTGGTGGTCAACTGGCCCGATGGCGATCTCGTACCTGAAACAGGCAAGCCGCCCGTTGAACGAAACCAGCCCCGAGATCAGGGACCGGGTCGCCGCGTTGCTCGCCAGACTGGAAGACGGACGAGAAGACGAGGCACGACGACTCGCTCATGAGTTCGACCGATGGACCGGACCGATCGAGGTTCCGGTCGAGGAGATCGACCGGGCAACGGCGTCGTTGGACCCCCAGACCCTCGACGACATCGAGCATTCCCATCGACACATCCGGCGGTTTGCCGACGCACAACTGAGCACCCTCACCGACTGTGAAGTGGAATTGGAGCCAGGGCTGGTCGCCGGGCACAGAAACGTCCCGGTCGACGTTGCTGGCTGCTATGTCCCGGCTGGCCGGTACGCACACGTGGCGTCCGCTCTCATGAGCGTCACGACCGCTGCGGCCGCCGGTGTACCCAACATCATCGTTTCGTCTCCGGCACGAGCGGATCGGGGAGGAGTTCACCCCGCGATCCTCCATGCTGCAAAGATCGCCGGAGCCCACCGTGTGCTGGGACTTGGCGGTGTCCAGGCGATCGGGGCCCTCGCTTTCGGTCTGTTCACCGGATTGGAGGCCGACATGGTCGTCGGCCCCGGAAACAGCTATGTAGCCGAAGCGAAGAGACAGCTGTTCGGCCGAGTCGGGATCGACGTGGTCGCGGGCCCGACCGAATCGATGATCGCCGCGGATGACACCGCCGACCCTCATATGGTTGCTACCGACCTCATCGGCCAAGCCGAGCACGGACCGACCAGCCCGGTCTGGCTGGTCACCACTTCGCCTGAGCTCGCAGCGAAGGTGCACGAGCTCGCGGGACGCTTGGCCGAGGAACTGCCCACCGATGCGGCGAGCGCTGCGACGGCGGCGTGGCGCAACTACGGCGAAATCATCGTGGTGGAAACCTTTGAAGAGGCCGCCCAGGTTTGTGACGACTACGCCCCCGAACACCTTCAGGTGCTCGCTGCCGACCTGCCCTGGTGGCGGGATCGTCTCCGCAACTACGGTTCGCTTTTCCTCGGTCCGCACACCAACGTGACGTTCGGCGACAAGAGCAGCGGCCCAAACCACATCCTCCCCACGGGGCGTGCCGCCCGCTACAGCGGTGGACTCAACGCTCTCAAGTTCGTGAAGCAACTCACCTGGCAAGAACTCAGCGCAGACGCCGGCCACGCCGAAGCCGCTGTGGCCGCACGTATCTCACGTCTCGAGGGCATGGAGGGACACGCACGAAGCGCCGACCTACGACGGATCCGATGACATGACCGACCTGCCAAACCTGGATCTGGACTTCACCGAACAGCCGCCGATACCCGAAGCCGGCATCGAGCGCGCCAATCAGTTGATGAAGTCCGGTCGTCTCTTTCGGTACGGCGAAACAGAGTCGGGCGAATTGGACGTGGCGGCTCTCGAGCGACGGTTCGCAGACGAAGTTGGAGCACGATATTGCGTGGCCCTCAACAGCTGCGGAGCATCGCTGGCGGTGGCCCTGAAGTCGGCCGGGGTGAAGGCCGGGAACGCGGTGCTCATGAACGCGTTCACACTTGCGCCGGTCCCCGGCTCGATCGCTCACGTTGGAGCGGAACCGGTGTTCGTTGGTATCACCGAGAACTACACGATCGACGTCGACGACCTTCGCTCCGCTGCAGCGCGGTCGGGGGCCCGGTTCCTCTTGTTGTCCCACATGCGTGGACACATCAGTGACATGACGGTGCTCAGCGAGGTTGCCGACGAGCTCGGTCTCACCGTGGTCGAGGACTGTGCTCACACGATGGGGGCGTCGTGGTCCAAGAAGCCCACGGGAACCTTTGGTTCGATCGGATGCTTCAGTACCCAAACCTTCAAACACGTCAACTCGGGCGAGGGCGGGTTGTTGGTCACCGACGACGAGGACATCGCAGCCCGGGCGGTGCTGTTCTCGGGCAGCTACATGCTCTATGAACAACACGGTGCGGCGCCGAGCATCGACGTGTTCGAACGCCACAGGTTGACCACTCCGAACTTCAGTATGCGAATGTCGGCACTGGCCGCCGCGGTTGCGTTGCCTCAGATCGACCTTCTGAGAGAGCGGGCTGCGCAGTGGAACACTCGGTACGCCGAACTGGCGGCCAGGCTCGGGAGCGATCCTCGCATCGTCTTGCCACTGCGTCCGCCGCAAGAGGACTTCGTGGCAAGTTCGTTCCAGTTCCGGTCTCCCTCGCTGGACGCCCCAACCATCGACCGCTGGCTATCACTCGCAGGACACCACGGTGTCCAGGTCAAGTGGTTCGGTCGCCCCGAGCCCCTCGGTTTCACGAGTCGATTCGATCACTGGCGCTATGCAACCGAGCAGTCACTTCACACGACCAGCCAAATCCTGGCGACGCTATGTGATCTCCGTATTCCCCTTCGTATGACCAGCGAAGATGCTGCAACGATCACGACGATCCTCCTGGGCACCTTGGACGCTGCGACAGCCTCGTGAGTCTGGCCCAGTCGGCCCGCGTCACTCGACAGTTCGACACCCCTTCATGTATGTTAGAGGCACTAACTGAGGCTGTGTCGCGCGACACATGTCCGGATGTTTCACCGTGGAGGTGTACGCCATGACCGTTATCGAGAATCCAGAGACCGCCGAGCAGCGACGTCAGAAAGAGCTGGCCCAGGCGCATCTCCTCCCGCACTTCACCAAGGGTGCGGCGTGGCGGAACGATGACCTCGGAATCATCGAGCGGGCGCAGGGGTGTTATGTCTATGACACCCATGGCCGCGAGTACCTCGACGGTCTCGCCGGGCTCTTCTGCACCAACCTTGGTCATGGCCGCATGGACCTGGTGCAGGCTGCGGCCGAGCAGATGAGCCAGCTCGCCTTCTATCCAACCTGGGGATGGGGTAACCCGCCCGCGATCGAGGCTGCCTCCATGATCGCCCATGAAGCACCTGGAGATCTCGATCAGGTGTTCTTCGTGAACTCTGGGTCCGAGGCGGTCGAATCGGCAGTGAAGTTTGCTCGTAGCTATCACCTCAGCCGGGGCGATGAACGTCGTTACAAGGTCATTTCCCGTGAGTGGTCATATCACGGAACGACCCTGGGCGGCCTGTCGATCACCGGAGTCCCCAAGTTCAGGGAGCCGTTCAAGCCGATGTTGTGGGACGGGACGCGTCACGTACGCAACACCTATGGCGACACGTCCGAAGAGCTTGCATCTGCGGCAGCGTTCGAAGACATGATCCTGGCTGAAGGACCCGAGACCGTCTCCGCGATCATCTGCGAGCCGGTTCAGAACGGTCGCGGCGGACTGGTGCCACCCGATGGCTACTGGCCCGAGCTGCGGCGAATCGCAGACAAGTACGGCGTGCTCCTCATCGCCGACGAGGTCATCTGTGCATTCGGTCGGTTCGGACACTTCTTTGCGTCCGAGCGATTCGACGTCGTGCCCGACATCATCACCTTCGCCAAAGGCGTGACCAGCGCGTATCAACCGCTGGGCGGAATGGTCGCCCGCACGCCCCTGGTGCATTCGATTTGGGACTCTCCTCTCGCTGCCTACATGCATGGTGCGACCTTCGGCGGCCACCCGGTAGCGACAGCGGTCGCCGTTGCCAACATCTCTGCCATGCGCAGCGAAGGCATCATGCAGCACGTTCTCGACCACGAGGCCGGCTTCCGACGCAGGATGGACGAACTGCTGGACAGCCATCGGTGTGTGAGCGAAGTACGCGGCCTCGGGTACTTCTACGCCATCGAATTGGTCGCTGATTGCGAAACAGGGACCCCGCTCACGGACACCCAGCGAGCCTGGCTCCAGGGCGGAGGACTCGCCGGGATGGTACGCGACGCCGGCTTGCTGATTCGCCCCGACGACCGCGGTGCCACGATGCTTCTCACCTCACCACCTCTCGTCGCCGACGACACCGTGCTCGACGACATCCAGACCCGTCTCGACACAGTGCTCACGGCGACTTCTGAGTGGCTGACCGCCAATCCCAGCTGACAAGGGTGCGAAGCCAATTGTGCGCAGTCCTGTCGACACGGAGCACAGTTCCATGCCTATCTTCTTGAGGCCAGGAACTTCACCCGACTCGACGTGATCGTCGTCGGGATCATCATCATCGCCGTCATCGGTGTCCTCATGGACGTGGTCATTCGATTCCTCGAATCCATTCTCATCCCATGGCAGGGCAAGGGCTAAGAGCGCTCAAACACAACGCTAGGGACAGGCCCCAACGCTGCTTTCGCCTCCGCGTAGAGCCTCGCGAGGTCGGGGTCATGCTCGAGTGAACCGCGAGCCTTGCTGAGCGCCGCCCGCAGACTGCCCGGCTTCATCTCCAAGAGTTCGGCGAGGTCCGGAATTGACTCACCGGCTACCTCCCTCAGCAAGAGAATGAGGACGCGGGCCGCACGATTGGAGGAGCCGCGGGTCCGCACAAGCAGCTGTTCGGGCGCAGTACCACTGACGTCGGCGACGCATCGCACGACGTCGGACCGACTGAGCGAATCCTCTGCGTCAACGAACTCGCGATAGGTCTGGCGCGAGCCACCAAACAGATCCATTGTCCGATCGGTCCGAACCCACCCAGCCGGTCGGCGCCCAAGGTAGATCGCGTGACTTGACCAGCGGTAGGAAGCCAGTGGTTCGGCGGAGTTGATCGCATCGGGGTTCCGGTGGATATACCTCACGGCATTACGGAAGTAGTCGTCGTCGCAGATCGGGTTGGAATAGTACCTGCCTCGGAACAGCGGCCCGTCAAACCCGTTCCGATCGTTGAAGTGGCGGGTGTACAGGGTTCCCAGGCGATGCATCGCTTCGGAGAGCTGATCGACAGAACCTCCCGCCAGAAGGTGATAATGGTTGGTCATCAAGCAGTAGGCATGGATCTCGACATCGAATCGCTCCCCGAATTCGCTGAGGATCCACATAAAGAAGCCTCGATCCTCCGCATCACCGAAGACTGGCAGTCTTCGAGCGCCCCGATTCGTCAGATGGTGGAAGGTCCCAGCTCGGTTCTTCCGGGGTTGGCGTGGCATGACAAGACCATAAAGAGAAGGTGTGACGGCCACTGCTGCGAGCCTTACTTGCAACGATGGGGACTGTCCCTTTTGTTGCTAGGCGAAGAGGCGGTGCAGCACCTGATAGCTACTCAAGGTCAACGTCCCGCTGAGGTCGCATGCGGTCGAGTTCACCATGAACTCATCAAGTGCGTGGTCCACTGTGACGGCACCGACGCGCATATTCGGGTGGCTCGTGAGTCGATCGACGACATGCCGCAAATGACCGAACAGGTAGTCATCGCCGTTGTGGGAAGCCGTGGTCGCTTCCATCGGAAACCCATCGCTGATGATCACCAGGTATTTGTGCGAGGCCACCGCTTGCTCGAGCCGTCGCGCTGCCCACTCGAGTGCCTCGCCGTCGACACCTTCTCGGTAGTGGTCGACCCGCAGCATCGCAGCAATCCCCAGTCGGCTTTGCCGCCAGGTCTGGTCGAAACTCTTGTACACGATGTGCATGATGTCCGCGACCCGACCGGGGTTGGCTGGTGATCCGTCGGCCACCCACTGGCGAGCCGATTCTCCACCTGCCCACGATGCGGTCGAGAACCCGAGCACTTCGGTTGGCACCTCGAGCATCTCAAGGGATCGCACAAACGTGTCGCACAGAACCGCAACCGACTCGTGGCGCTGGGCCTTCATCGAGCCGGTTGTGTCGACAAGGAATGTGACCGCGGCATCGGTGGACCGCTGCGGGACGGGAAGGGCATGCACGTAGGGGTTCAGTGGGTTGGCGACGACCTGGGCGAGTCGCGCTCGATCGATAGTGCCGTGATCCTGACCACCGAACAGTCCGCCGTCGACCGGACAAAGGAAGAGCGGGCCCAGCCTCTGGGCGATTCTTGCAGGACTCACAGCCTGTTGCGAACACGCACGATCGATGTCACGGCGGAGTCGTGGGAGGACGAACGGCCGGTACAAGTCTTCGCCGCGGCATTCCACGTCGTTGGCCGTTGTGTAGATCCGGTAGTCGTTCGCCGGTGCGGTGGGCTCTCGTGCGCCTGATGCGATGGCCAGTTCTTCGGTCAGCGTGTC
>JBLYYW010000419.1:0-3934 GCA_048550155.1 Acidimicrobiales bacterium
CCAGAATCCAACAGGCGAGCGAGAAGGCCGCCGTTCGTCGGCGCCAGGGCGCCTTCTCACTAACCGAAGGGCCGAGTCGGTGAAGCGAGGGCCGCCAGGCCCGAAGCGAGAACACCGACGCAAAGGCCCGAAGGCGAGCGAAAGGGCCCCCGGAGGGACAAAGAGCTCAGTCGCCGGTGACGCTGCCGAGCAAGATGAACGCCGCCAAGGCCCCGAACATCGCCAGCGCTGCGGGCCCGCCGATTCCGAAGGCTTCGTAGAGAAATCCGCTCGACACTGACCCAACGCCCCGAGCGACCGTACCGATGGCCATGTTCATCGAGAGCACTCGCCCTCGGGCTGATGGCATCGCTTCAGAGACCACTGAGAACGAGGTCACGATGGCGAATTCGAACCCGCCGAAGAACAGGACCAGCCCCAACGCGCCTACCAGGAGAGACGATTGAGCGAAACCCATCGTGAGAAGTCCGCTGCAGAGGAGCAGCAAGGCTGCCCGGGTGGATCGGTTCTTGCCGAGGCGGTCAGAGAAGCGGGCTGAGCTGGACGACGACATCAGCTCGACGGCACCGAAACCCATTGCCACTGCCCCAATTCCTCCGGTGGAGATTCCCAGGCGATCCTCCATCCACGTCCCCGCGATGACAATCGTGGTCAGCCCGGCAAGCCCGATCCCGGCGGATGCGGCGATCGCCAGCCATGCGTTTGTATCGAGCGGGATCGCGGGCTGCTTGGCAACATGGGTCGGTTGCGACAACGCGGGGTCTTCTGGGGTGCGGATGAGCATCAGGCATGCGATGAAGGACATGATTCCGACTGCGACAAAGGGTGCCCGCCAAGAGATCCCGCTGATCAACACCGCAGCCGTCGGGGCGCCAACGAGAAGTCCGAGAGCCCACGAGAGTTCAAAGATCCCGATCGCTCGGCCGCGCCGGGAGAAGGCCACATGGCGCGAGATGTAGGCGTGACCACCGACGGTGTACAGCGATACCCCCAGTATCAACAGGAACTGGCTGACGGCGAAGACAAGGAACGATCCCGTGATCGCAAGGACGGTGGAGATGCCAACCAGACCCATGCCGGCGGACATGACCAGACGTTCCCGGCCACGGTCGAGTTGGCGGCCGATGACTGCGGTGAGTAGTCCGGCCATCTCTCCAAATCCCAAAACTGTGGTGAGCCCGGCGGTCGACGCCCCCAACGCTCGCCCGAGGTTCGGCAAGAAGAACGGGATCCATCGATTGCCCATGTTGACCACAGTTTTCCCTGCAGTGAGGCCCACGAGCCCACGTTGTGAGAGCTCCTCAGGTGTCACTTCGGATGCGGTTTCGGACAAGCGCTCCAGACTATCCACCGTCCGATGTTTCTCCCGTTGCAGGCGTCGACACCAAGCACACCAACACACGAGAATGGGTCATCGGAACTAGGTAGTAGTCCCCACGACTCAGAAAAACAGTTCAAATGGCTCAAGTCACATGGTCCTTTCGACCGAAGCACTAGGTCATGCGAATCGACCGGCTGGAAGTAGCGACTGCAACCGACACGATGGAGATGCGTCTCCATCCCCGCATCACGCTCGTGACCGGGCTGGGTGAACTCGAACGGCAGGCGCTCACCGCCGAGATCGCAACGGCGTTGGGATCCGGACGCCCCGGCCTGAACGCCGAGCTTCTGGAAGACACCGGCCGAATCCTCCTGGTCGAGCGACCGGTCGACGGACCGGCCCGGATTCTGGATGCGCTCAACGGCGACGACGTCAGCGACTCGTTCCGCAACGAAAGCGGATCGATCTCCATCACCGAATCGCTCGGTGTGCGCCAGAACAACCTGCGGTCGTGTCTCCGCCTCGGAGTCACCGCCCTGAAGGCCGAGGAGCACACCGACGAACTGGTTCGTCGCCTGGGGCGCCTTGACCAAGACCGACTCTGGGCTGCGGCGCTCACCCTCGCCGAGGTTGAGGTCGAGGTTGCCAACCAGGCAGGTGAGTCAGAGTCCTCGCCGAGCTATGAGATGTACGTCGACGCGATCGAAGATTGCCACTTGGCGGTGGAGCGAGCCAACGCTCGAATCGAGAACACCCGCTCCGCACTCATGGCCAGCTCAACTGCACTTGCGCTCCTGGCGTTCATTGGCGTCTTGATCCTGCACCCCTTGGCAGCAGTCCCGTTCCTCGCACTGTCGATGGCGTGCGCAGCTGCCAGCTACTACAACTATCGACAGCTCGAGCAGGCACGAGCCGCTGAGGTTCAGATACTGAACGAGGCCGGCCTGGAGAGCTACTTCAACCTCCAGCTGATTCAGGTTGAAGCCCTCACCGCTCGACCCGAGCACCGGGCCGGCGTCATCAAACTGCACGAAATCCACCGCTATGCCAAGGAATGCTGGGAGGAACTCGTCGGAGTTGTTCCCCTCGAGTGGGCGGTCGCCAACCGACGCGAGATCGAAGCCGCAGCTCGCGGTCGTTACCGGGAGGCCGCCCCGATCACCGATCCGGCCGAGATGGTCGACCGAATCCAACGCCATCTCGACCGGGCCGGATCACATCTGGGTGAGTCTCTGCCGGCCATCCTGGATGATCCGTTCAGGATCCTCGATGATTTCGATGTTGCGGCCGTGTTGTCGATGATCACCGATCACGCCCACACCGGACAGGTCATCCTCCTCACCGACGACAAACGGGTCACCGGCTGGGCCGAGCAGCTGACCGAAGGATTCGCCGCGGCGGTTCTGCAACTTGGAACCCGCCCGCAGCCCACTCCTCTCCCGGACGCATCGGTGCAGCCTTCGTCTACGGCCGAGCATGCCGTACACGCTCACACCTGGGGCTGAATCCGCCGCAGTCCTAGGAGTGCGGGCATACAAGGCTCCAACGGTCCCTCGGGATCGTTGGAGTCTGCCTGCGGTTCTCAGCCGGAGCGGGCCAGGTTGATGGCCTCGGCACCGATCGTTGTCGATTGGCCATGTCCGGTGTTGACCAAGGTGTCGTCTGGCAAGGTGAACAAACGGTTGGTGATGCTCTCGACGATCACCTCGTAGCTGCTGAAGCTGCGACCGGTGGCGCCGGGCCCGCCATGGAACAGTGTGTCGCCGCTGAAGAGCACTCCGTCTCCGGGTAGGTGCAGACAGCAGCCGCCGGGTGAATGGCCGGGCGTGTGCAACACGTCGATCCGGTGGTTGCCGATGTCCAGCTTCAGTCCATCCCGCAGCGTGTCGTCGAAGCGGCGGTGCGGGTATTCCACCTGCCACAACATCTCATCATCGGGATGGAGGAGAATCGGGGCGCCGGTTTCGTCGGAGAGCGCGCCGGCCGCATTGATGTGGTCGTTGTGGCCATGGGTGCAAATGATCGCCTTGACCTTTCGCCCCGCGACCCCGCGGAGGATCGGTTCGTGATCATGAGCGGCATCGATGACAACGACCTCGTCGTCATCACCGATCAGCCACACATTGTTGTCGACGTCGAAGTCTTCGCCGTCGAGGCTGAAGATCCCGGATGTGACCACTCGATCGATTCGTGCCGACATCACATCACCACGACGCTGCGGAGCACGCCGCCTTCTTCCATCTTGTGGAAGGCGGCTTCGACGTCTTCCAAGCCGATGGTCTCGGTGACAAACCCATCGAGGTTCAGCCGTCCCTGAAGGTAGAGGTCGATCAACATTGGAAAGTCTCTGCTCGGGAGACAATCTCCGTACCACGACGACTTCAGCGCACCGCCGCGGCCGAAGATATCGATGAACGGAAGTTCCACCTTCATCTCCGGGTTGGGGACTCCGACCAGAACCACAGTCCCGGCGAGATCGCGGGCATAGAACGCTTGTTCATAGACCTGTGGCAGGCCGATGGCCTCGATCACCACATCGGCTCCGTTCCCGCCGGTGTACTCACGGATCTTCTCAACTGCATCTTCGGCCGTGGCGTTGATCGTGTGGGTAGC
>JBLYYW010000420.1:0-27144 GCA_048550155.1 Acidimicrobiales bacterium
CAAAGAGCGCAGCGGCGGTGGCCACCAGGGAGAACGAGGCGACGATGGCCGCGGTGGCTGTCCAGGAGCCCCAGTCGAGACCGAACAGCAGCGCTGTCGAGCCGACGATGAACGCCCCCTGAACAGCGGCCACGGCGTAGCGGCCGAGGGCCTCGCCGGCAACAACTTGAAGGGTCGTGGCCGGTGTTGCCAGCATGCGTTGGGTGACACCGAGCTGTCGAGACTGGATCAGGGCCGACGCGGCGACGATGGCGATCAAGAATATGAACAGCACCAGCTCCTGGGCGGCGACGAAGCCGACTGCGTCGGCGTCGACGTAGGGCTCGCCATCGGCGTCGACGGTGGTCACCTCGACCCGAGCCAGGGTCTCGTCTGTGGCCGCTACTTGTGCTGTGGCCTCGCTCATCGGGAGGCCAGTCTGTTGACTGACTACTCGACCGGCCCGCAGCGTGGCGTTGTACTCGGCGACGACGGCCTGCACCAGGCTCTGAACCTCGAAACCGCCGCTGGCCGGGATCACCCGGTACTCGAGCACGGCACTGTCCCCGGCGGCGAGGGCCTCGTCGTAGCCGGCCGGAACAACGACGAGCGCCGTGATGTCCTCTCGCTCCAGCTCAGCGTTCGCCTCGCTGAACCCGTCGAAGAGCACGACCTCGATCCCCTGGGACAGCTCGAGGCTGTCGATCAGCTCTTGGGCATCGGCGGACATGGCGCCTTCGATGTGGATCCCGATCCGGGGCTCGTCGCTCCCCAGTGTCAACCCGAGAACGAGGATCAGGAGCAGTGGCAGAGCGAACACGAAGAACAGGTTCGCCCGCTCCCGCACCAAGCGCCGGAGGTTGTTGGCGGCGATGACCAGCACTGTCATGACCTCACCAACCCTCGTCCGGCCCACACCAGCCCGAAGCCACCGACCAATACTGTGAAACCGCCGAGCACGGCCAGCGTGGTTCCAAGGTCACCGACGCCGGCCCCATAGGACACGTCCCGGAATCCGTCGAGCAGCCAACGGTGGGGTGAGAGCCAGCTCACCCGGGCGAGCAGCCCACCAGCTCGGCTGACCGGGAAAAAGGCTCCGCCGAGCAGTCCCAGCACCAGCGCAGCAGCCGTGGCGAAGGACGTGGCCTGTTCGGCCGTCTTGGCCACCGCCGCCACCAACATGGCCAGGGCGATGGCGACGACGACGCCGACGACGATCAGGACTCCGACGGCGATCGGGTCGCCCCACTCGGCGCCGGCGACAACGGTCGTGGCCACGACAAGCACGACCATCGACAGCACGCCGATGACGAAAGACGACATCATCTTGCCGACCATCAACGCCCAGGGAGCGGTCGGGGCCATCAGGATGCGGTCGAGGGTGCCTACCTCGCGCTCCTCCATGAGGCTCAGGACTCCGAACTGCACACTGAAGAAGAGGAAGAACACCGAGAGCGAAACCGCATAGTAGGACGAGAGGTCCGCACCTCGGCCGGCAGTTTCGACCGGGACGAGATCGATCGGTAATGGTTGCGATAGTGCTGCCACCGACAACTCTTGAGCTCGGGCGGGGTCGCCGGCGGTCCCTTCGGCCATCAACACCGAGGCCGTGGCGAGTGTGACATAGTCCAGTTCGGCAGCAAAGGTCCCGGCGATCGCCTCGGCCACGTCCGTCGCGACCCGTGCCCCCGGATCACCGACGACCGTGATCGTCGCCGGCTGCGCGGATTGGACGGCATCGCCGAAGCCGGCGGCGAAATGGAAGCCAGCGTCGATCTCGCCGTCCTCGACGAGCCGATCCAGGTCGGCTCGATCGGCGGCCGTTGTGACCACCACCACGCCGTCGGCCTCCAAGCCGGTCAGCAGATCGCCGAAGCCGTCGACCACTTGTCCGTCGTCGTCGGCCGCCAACCCGAGGGGGAACGCAGATGGATCATTCACTCCTCCCAGCGTGGCGCTCAGAATCAACGCGAGAGCCAGGGGCCCGACCACTCCCATGATGTACGCCGACCGATCACGGCTGCGCTGTGCGATGTCCTTCGCCGCGATGACCAGAACGGACCGCATCGAGCGCATGCCATTCACTCTGCTGGGCGTCGATCCCTGAATCCAGGGCTGAAAGTCCCTAGCCCGCTCGGGACGTAGGGCCCTGGCTCCGCCAGCCGCAGCCAAGCTGGTCTGAGTGAGCCGAGAATCTGACGAGCCTCGTTTGGGCGGTCCGGGTGTTTTTCTAGACGCTGGCGAGGTCTCCAGTGGGGATCTTCCCGAGGACCGTCGTTCCCTCGCCCGGGGTGGATTCGATGGTCACTTGGCCTCCGACGGTGTCGAGTCGATCAGCCATTCCGGTGAGTCCCACTCCAGCCGCGACGGATTCGGAGTCGAATCCTGAGCCGTCGTCCCGCACCTCGAAGGTGAGCATGCCGCCCCGTGTTGTGAGAGTGACGGTGGCTTGCGTCGCGTCGGCGTACTTTGCCGTGTTCTGGAGTGCCTCGAGTACAGAGAAGTAGACCGCGGCTTCGATGTCGCGGGGCAAACGCGGAACCCGACCGTCGCTCACATGAACCGGGACGGCGGCGGTGCGGGTCTGGTGCCCAATCGCAGCTGCAAGCCCTTCCGCCTCGAGCAACGGCGGATAGATACCGCCAGCGAAGTCGCGCACGGCCGCGATCGCGTCGCCGGCGTCGGACTCGAGGGTTGCGACAAGTCCAGCGGTCTTCTGGGCACCTGCTCGGTCAGCTAGGACGCGTATTGGCCCCAGCATGACCTTCAGCGCAACCAGTTGCTGCTGGGGGCCGCTGTCGAGGTCGCGCTCCAGTGCTCGACGAGCGTCGTCCGATGCGGCCAAGACCCGCTCCCTCGAGGACTCCAACTCGGTCACTTGGTGCCTCAGCGCACCGGTTAGACGGGTATTCCGCAACGCCAACCCCAAGCCGGAAGCCAGATCGACCAACAGCGCCTGCTCGCTGGCGGTCACGGTTTCACCGCCGGCCTTTACAAGGGAGATACCCCCGAGCAGCTCTCCGTCATGGAACACGGGAAGGGAATGATCGGCCCGGGGGTCCGAGAAGTTCTGATTGTCAGCGAGGTGACGAGTCTCCTCCTCTTCCGGCCAGTTCGCCACCATCTGAAACCCGTCGCCCGACCGGGTCCACAACGTCGCGGTGGCCGCTCCGGTCCCATCGGCGATCAGCCGTGGTACCCGTTGGAGCAGCTCCTGGTCGGAGAGTTCTGCCGACCGGCTCGAGAACCGCGCCAATACCTCATAGGGGGTGGCTCGCTCGCCATAGACGAGCCGGTTTGCCCATCGCTCGACTCGGCGGCGCATGGGCTGAAACGCCATCGCCACGAGGACCGAGGCGACGATCGACAGGCCGAAGCCGGCTTCTCCTCCCAAGAACTCACCGACACCCACGACGATCGCGATGTACACACCGCCGATGAACAGGGCCAGTGCCCCGAACGTCACCGATCTGCTGACGATGGTGTCGATGTCATACAGCCGGTAGCGGAAGATGGCGACACCGATACCCAGCGGTATCAGCGTGATCGCCACCGCGTCGATCAACCAGAATGCTCGATCGTCGGTCCCGAGAGGCTGAATGAACGCGTTTCCGATGAGAACGGTGATGTTCAGGATGACGGCAACCGCTACCCAGAGCACTTGGTGACGTTCGATCGGGTCTCCGTGGCGCATCCTGCGGATCAGCCGTACGGCGACGAAGATGCCGAAGAAGAAGAGAATGAGGAAGGCCAAGGTGTACACGTCGTAGATGGCGAGCGCCAGATCCTCGTCCAAGAAGGGGTGGGGATAGGCCTTGGTCTCCGGGAGGGCTTGCGGGCTGGCGAGGATTCCGATGACGGTGAGAGCGACGATGCACACACCTGTCCCTCGGAGAAGCGTTCGGTCGGCCGCCGTCGCCGGCCGGCCATCGGGGAACAGAAGCCAAGTGGCGGCGAGCAACGCTATCTGAGCTGGCGAGACCACCGATGCGAAGAGCGTTACCCATGCGGCGGCGTCGAGGTGGCCAGCCTCGTCGAGCGTCTCAGCGGTGATGATGGCAGCGATGCCCAAGCTCCCGATCGCTGCATATGCCACCAGCGCAAGCCCGATGGTGTTCCCGGGCCGACGAGCGACGATGAGTCCACCCACCACGACATACGCCCCGTACGCAAGGAGGAGCGGGATCTCGTACACACGGTGTTGCGCGAGCGTGACGATGGCTGACGTAACGACGAGGGCCAGGCCGGCGAAGAACAATCGTCGATTGGTTGCGGGGGTCATGCCGGCACCCCATCGAGTTGGGAGACGGGGATCGACGTCACGATTGATGGTCCGTCGTTTCGGCGACCCTCGACGGTCAAGGTGCCGCCCGCAGCATCGAGCCGATCGGTGATTGAGCGCAGGTCGAGCTCGGTCTCGAGGCTTCCGACGTCGATCTCGGTGATCAGGCTTCCGTTGTGTCCTGCGACCCCGACACGCGCGGTCGTGGCGCCCGACATGCGGGCTCGCTCGAGCGTTTCCGTGACGCAGAAGTATGCGGTCTCCTCGATCGTCCGCTCGTACCGCTCGACGTCGACGGTCTCCAGCTCCACCTTCAAGGTGGACGTTCGTTCCACAGTTCGTAGTGCGGCGGTCAATCCGTCGGATTCCAGCAGCGGCGGGTAGATGCCGTGTGCAACGGCGCGCAGGTCGTCGACGGCTCCCTGCACCGATTCGCCCAGAGCCTCGAGCTTTTCCGCGATCACGGCCGCGCCTTCTCGGTCGGCGATCGTGCGCGCAATCCCGAGCTTCACCTTCAACGCCACGACGCGTTGCTGAGCCCCATCGTGCAGGTCACGTTCCAACCGATGGCGCTCCGCGTCTTGAGCAGCGATCAACCGTCGCCTCGACTCGCGCACTTCGGCCGCACGATCGATCAACTCGCGGTTCAGATGAAGGTTTCGCAGAAGTAGACCCGAGCCGGCGGCAACATCGGTGACCAGCTCGCGGTCTGCTGGCGTCACCGGGTCGGTCCGCGGTTTCACGATGGTCACCGCGCCGAAGACGACGTCGCGGTGAACGACCACCTTCGACATGGTGAGGTCATCGTTGGGCACGTCGTCCACGGGCTCGGGCGCGCCCAGCACGGATCCGTCACGCTCCCAGACTCCATCGGGAGTGAACGTCTCTTCTGAGAAGAGCCAGACAACCGCTTGATCGGCGCCAGTGCCCTCAGCCACCAGGCGCGCCAGTTCGTCCGTGCCCGATCCGGCCGTGGCGTCCGCAAGCCGTGCGGTGACCTGCGAGAGCACCTCGTGGGGGCTTGCCCGTTCGCCGTACACCAACCGATTTGCCAGACGCTGCATTCGGACTCGAACCGGTTCGAACACGATCGCAACCGCACCTGTCGCCAGGATTGGCAACAACAACCCGGGCCCGTCGTCGTCGGAAGCGCCGATCACCAAGAGCGGTCCGACGACGACCAGCACGTACAACCCGGTGATCACCGCGCCCAGACCCAGGTATGTGACCGACTTCGAGATGACGACATCGATCTCGTACAACCGGTACTTCGTGACCGCCATCCAGAACGAACCGATCAGAAGTATGAGCGGCACGAGATTGATGATGGTTTCCACCGTTGTTGTGGTGGATCCTGTGAAGCCACCCCAGATCACCCGCTTCAAAAGCTCGCCGGTCACGAGGAGCGCTCCGCCGAAGGCGATCCACTGGATCTGGTGGCGGATGATGGCATCACCACTTCGGTACCGGGCCACCAGGGAGGCGACGCCGAGCAACGCACTGAGCAGGGCGAGGTTGACGAAGATTTCGGCGATCGTGCCCAACGTCCCCCCGGGCGTCGGGATGGGTCGTGTGCTCCACGGGTTGTTGGCGGCAGTGGCGAGAAGGACGGCGAGGCTGAGCGACGCCACCTGAAACCGGAGCGCCCAACGCCAGCGCGGTGAAGGGAGCTGCCCATCGGGGAAGAGCAGCAGTCCAATGGTCAGCGGGAGTAGGAACGACGGTATCCAGCCCGCCGACATCGTGGTGGCGGCCACCGCAGCCTGCCATACAAGATCAGCAGGGATCAGAGTCCCCTGTTCGACCTCGACACTTTCCGGAATGCTGAGGACGAGAACCGCCAGGGCGGTCGAATACAAACCGCCGAAGAACGCCGCCACGGTGTACGCCCACACCGATCGATTTCGGGGCTGCCGGGGCAGGATCATCCATGCGAGCGCGCCGAAACCGATTCCCACGGATGCATTCACCGGGGTGAGCGTGTCCCAGGCGGCCTGCCACCGACCGGCAAGAATCGCGACGACCAGGCCACCGACGGCCATGACGATGCCTGAGCCAGCAAGCAAGCGGCCAAACCGGATCCGGTGTGCATCGGTCAGCGTCACACCGTTCTCCTCGGGAACCGGTAGGCGGCCACAGCGGTGTCGCGTCCCTTCACCATCGCCGGCTCGAGCTTGTCGGCGTCGGGCTTTGACTCGATCGCCTCCCATGTCGGCTCGCTGAGCACAGTCTCGCCCGGGTCGGCCCACTGCTGGAGACGTTGGGTGAGATTGACGGTGTCGCCGACGAGCGAGTATTCGAGCCGCTCCTCGGAGCCGAGAAGCGCGGCTGCAACCAACCCGGTCGACAACCCCAGCCCAAGCCCGAAGGGAGCCTGAGCTTCCCGGACCCAGCGATCGTTGAGCTTGTTCTGCGCGGTATGCATCTCGTGTGCCGCGGCCACTGCGCGCTCGGCGTGATCGTGCTGGGCGACCGGCGCTCCGAACACGGCCATGACGGCGTCACCGACGAACTGCATGACCGTGCCGTTCTCGTCGAGGATGGCACGGTTCATCGCCGCCCGATGCTCGTGCAGCTGGCCGGCGAGAACGCTCGGATCGGCGTGCTCGGCAATGGTGGTGTAGCCCCGGATGTCCGACATCAACACGGTCACAGCTAGTTCTTCGGTCTCTCCTGGCCTGCGCCCCTCCCGGATGATCTGTTCGGAGACCCCGCCGGGCAGTAGACGTCCGAGGGCTTCGCCTTGCTCTTTGCGATCGACGATCGCTTTCTGGAGCAGCTTGAGTCGATCGAGACTGTCGGAACGGCCGGCTGCGGTACCTTCGGCGAGTTTGGCGAAGAGCGCCTCGACGGCCGAATTGCAGTCTGCCGTCGTCGTCTTGAGATGTGTCGCCATCGCTTTCACCGAGCGTCCCTCGGCAATGTGTTGAAGGAGCTCCTCCTCCTGAGCCGACAAGGCGCTGTCGACCCGAACTGGTTTGGTAAGTCCTTCCACGATCTTCGAGTCGAGCAACGAACCACCTGAGGCGACCTCGCGGATTGCCCTTGCCAGCTGGTCGCCCTCCCCCACACGATCCTTCAAGAGGTAGGCATACCCGGCCGCACCTTCGGAGAGCAGCGCTACGGCGTAGTCGGGATCGTCATACTGGGAAAGGATGACCACACCTGTGCCTGGGTGTCGTTTGCGCACTTCTTTGGCCGCGTTGATTCCCTCGCGCGAGAAGTGTGGCGGCATCCGAATGTCGGTCACGATCACCTGAGGGTTTGCCGCTTCGGCTCCGTTGATGAGCTCATCGTAGTCGGCTCCTTGACCCACGATTTCGAAGTCTTCCTCCAGCTCGAGCAGCGCCTTCACCCCTTCTCGAACGATGAGGTTGTCATCGGCTAGAAAGACGGAAATCGTCATTTGGGTGCTCCATTTGGTGGCTGATAGTGGAAGTCTGCCTCAGGGCCACTTCCTCGACCAGCGTGCAGGCGCCCGAAAGGGGTGGGGGATAGCCCCCATGGATCGACGGTCGTGCACGGTCGATCGGACTGCCCCAATGCCGCGAAGAACGGCGCACCCAGGAAGTCTGGGTCCGGGCATTCCAGACGATTGGCTGCCTCGGCTTGTTTGCGGCGGCTATTGAAGCCGACGGTGATGCCGGCCCTGGGTGTGCCGGCGAGTTCTTGCCCAGGTGGATGTGATCCGTGACTCCAGCTCTATGCGACCTTTTTCGGCTCTCTTGGCTATTCCGGTGGTGGGTCCGACTGAATTCGCTCGGGGAAGGTCGTTGAAGCTCGCTCTGCTAATCGCGAGCTCGATGCAGTCGCTCATGACCCGGCAGACCGCGTTGAGCGGGACTGAGACCTCTTTGGTGAACCCTGGGAGGCCAACGGTCACGGCGATGGCGACAACGATGTCATTGTCGATGACGAGCCCTTCGACGGTGCCAACGAACTTTTGGTCGCTGGTTTTGACTCGGCTGGCGCGCCGAATCTCGCAGTCGACTTTTGCCACGCCGTTGTAGGTTTCATCGATCAGGCGTGCGAGCTGGGGACGATCTCCGATGGCGACGAAGGGGACAATGACGACTTCGGACGCATCGATATCGAAGTTTTTGTTGAAATCGATTGGTCTGATGGGGTTTCGGTACTCGTCGGAGCCGACTCGCTGCAGACGCCGAAGGTGGGCGTGATCAAGTTGAACTACGACGGTCCCGTCGACGGTGGAGAGTAGCCAGGTTGGGACAAGCCTTGCTTGGAGATGGGGATTGTCGGGGTGGACGATGATTCCCGTGACAGCGGCGGTTGTGGGGTCGGCGACGATATTGCCAGTAACACCAAACGGTCCGTCGGTCGAGTGGACGGGCCAGCCGATGCGCAGCTTGAGCGATCGTTCGGTCTGAGGATGCGGGGGAGAGGTTGAGTTCATCGGAGATCGTGCCTTCTGATGGGGATCACTGGGGCGATGGTTGGGTTTCGGTGATGGACCCAGCCCAGGATGGTTTGTCACAGAAGCCGTGACCGGAGTGCCGGTTCAAAGGCTTGCTGGCTCGCCGTGGATCCCGCATTTGCGCGTCTTGCTTCAGTGGCCGTCGCATGGCACCACGGGGATGGCCGATCCGTCAGGTAGTTCGATGCTTTCGGTCTCAAGCCACCAGTTCTCCTGGTTTTCGGAGCCCTCTGGGTTCACGAGCACGAGGTGAACCTGAGAATTGCCGAGCACTCCGTACACTTGGTGAAGTTCCTGGAAGCCGCGTTCCGAGCGCTCGATGAAGCCGGTGACAGACTCGTCAGAGGAGATCTCCAGCCTGATGAAGACCCAGCCGTCGTCATCGGCCGAGAGCGCGCACGACAGCCCGAAGAAGAGGTCTTCTTCACCCGGCTCGGTGTCCGCGGCGAGGTATCCGGAGTGAGCCCACTCGGGGTCGGCGATTTCGAGCTGCACCGGTTCATCCCGGATCGAACGAGTCGGCGGTACGGTCCCGGTTCGGGTTTGCAGCTTGGCGATCGAACTCACCACGGAGCGTTCGAGTTCGCCGGTCAGAGGACGCTCGATCCCTCCGAGGCTTCTGTGAGACCGGGCCTGAACTACGCCAAGGCCGCCAACTGCGAGCAGAAGGACGGCAAACGCGGCAAGGGCGGTGCGAGCGCGTGTCCGTCGCTGGATCTCATCGGACCAGCCGACCCAACGCTGACCGTTTGGTTCGGGGGAGGTGGACTTGGCGTCCCATCGCATTGCAGTTCTTTCCTTTGTGTTGAGAGGGCCCACGGGCCCTTGTGGTATTTAGCAACGCATTCCCCGTGCCGCATAGGCCAAGAAGCGGTCATTCCGCGGCCGTGACAGGCCACGCCGGCCGCGATGTTGAGACGCCTATCGAGGTCCGGGATCGGACAGTTGATGGCATGGACAGGCAGCCCTGGGTGGATACATACTCATGGGGAGGAGCCAGACAAACCAAGCCCCTCACCGCAACACATTCGGAGTCAAAAGGTCACGACGATGCCTCGGCCCCTTGTTCCCGCCGCCCGCCCTGCGTAAGGGTCACCGGACTACGTGTGCCGGTAGGAGTGGGTCACATATGGGCCGAGGCACCGCCGCGAGTAGGAGCCAACCAGCGAGGCACACCCCTCGCTCGAGCGAGTTGGCGACAGTCCGCCGACTCAGCTCGTTCTCCGGAGAGTGGTCCGTCAAGAAGGGTTCGATGGATCCGAGGATGGCGATGTTGAACCCCGGAATCGGTTCGGCGGAATCGTGCCGAGCGCGGGACGTTCGGCCCTGCCGCGACAACGTGGTGATCAGAAATCGTAGAGACAGGCCTGCCCAGGGCCCACATGGACAAGGAACGTTCGCCGTGGCCGGAGAAGCTGTTTGCCCGAGTTGTGCAACCCGTAATCGCACACCCGTGATTGCAAAAGGGCGGCCGCGCTGTGCAAAATGCAAGACTGATCTGCCATGGCTTGTTGAGGTCTCTACCAGCGAGTTCGATGCGATGGTCGAGCAGTCAGCGTTGCCGGTACTGGTCGATGTGTGGGCCCCGTGGTGTGGACCTTGCCGGGCCGTTGCTCCGCTACTGGAGCAGCTTGCATTGGATCGGGCGGGCAGGCTGCGGATCGCCAAGGTCAATGCCGACGTGGAGCCCGCGTTGTCGAACAGACTCGGCGTGCAGGGCATCCCAACATTGCTCCTGTTCACTGACGGAATCGAGGTCTCTCGCCAGGTCGGGGCCCTACCAGCTCACCAGCTGCGATCGTGGCTCGATGCGAACCCCCCACCGGGTCCACGATGACGGCTAGTGCGCCCGCCCTGCGACGCCCCAGCGCCTCAACGCAATCTGTCTAGTTGAGGTTCCATGTCGTGAGGAGTGATTCTGCGACTTGTGCTGGGGCTTCTTCGTGAGAGAACAAGCCGGCGCCTTCGATGACGTCGATGCTTGCGTTGGGGAACGTAGACACCATTGCCTTGGCCCGGTCCACGGGGAAGAAGGGGTCGCGATCACCCCAAATGAGTTTCACCGGGACATCGATCTGACCGTGGATTTCGCTCAGCTCGGTCACGTACGACATGTCGAAGCTTCGCAGTAGCCGGACTGCGGCATCTCTGGCCATGGGGTTGTTGTGGAGTGGGTCGAAGAAGAACTCGGTGAACTCGCCTTCGAGGTGTGAGCGGTCTGCGAACGCATCGCCGAACACGAATTTGGACGCTCGGATCTTGGGCCGACCTGCGACCCAGCCCAGCCCGGAGTTGAGTCCGGGGAGCCGTCGGGAAGCGATGAAGGAACGGAAACGCCAGCTCGGGTCAGGTGGTTCGGTATTGATCAGGCCCATGGAAACCAGTCGTTGGTCGCCGGCCATTGCGTGCCGTGCGATCATCCCGCCGCTGTTGTGCCCCACCACCGCGATCTCATCCAAGCCGAGCAGGTCGACCACACGTTGCACGCTTGTGATGTGTTGTTGGATCGACATCGGCGTGTCGGCATCGAATCGGCTGGATCCGGCCGAGGGGAGGTCGATGACGTGACAGGTGACGTGGTCGACGAGATGCGGTAGCAGCTTGCGCCATGTGGCCCCGCTGACCGGCCAGCCGTGGATGAACAGCACGTCGGGGCCGGATCCGATTGTGCGGAGGGCGACCTCGCCGGCGTCGACGTCGAGGAACCGGTGGGGCTCTTCACGAAAGAGCTGCGTGGCGTCGTGTTGGGTAAGGGGCATGGGTTCACAATCTCCTAGTGCTCATCGGGATGTTCGTGTACACACAATCGTCGGCGAGGGACGCAGCGCTGTGTTGAAGACCATCGCTTCGGACAACTTCAGGAACACGATGACGGCAACGGATGGCGAGTTCGTTGTCTCATACATGTCGTGCGCGGCTCCATCCCCGTTTGTAGTAACTACTGCGAACTGTAATTTCAGTGATCGCTCGAACAGCCTGCCCTCTCCGAAGGACTCATCCTCCTTCGGCTCCTCGGCGCTCAGCAGTTGGCCACCGCGTCGAGTGCTGCGCAAATCTGTTGTCGTCCGCCGGCCCCGAGCTGGCCGAGCCGTGTGGTGAGTACGGGAGCTACCAAGGTTCAGCCTCGGTCATGGCGATGGCGTTGGCCCTAGCGAGGTCATCGTCATCGGAGCTCTGCGGGCGTTCACCGTACGACGCTGCGATGTCGGCGCCGACCCGGGACCGGCGGACGAGGTCCGCCAAGTGGTGCAGGCCTCGGCGGATCACAGCCGAGCGGCTGTCGTCGATGCTTTGTTCGACGAGATCGTCGATCAGACCAGTTCTTCATCACTGAAGCGGGTCGGGACTGGAGTTGTCATACGAAGTAGTATACGGAACGTAAAACATGGGACGAAAGCACGTCGAGCAGTTTTCGGGGTCTTTGACGTCCGCGCGACGGTGTTGGCCAGGTGATAGGAGAGCTTGGACGAACGTGGTGATCAACAGGCGGCCGCCATGGGCGGTGGCATCAAGTGCGGTGACTCGGCGCTGGCCCGTTGTCGTTTGACGATCGGTAGGATCCACGATCAAAGTTGCCGATCCGAGGACACTCCATGACATTTCAACCAACCGGTCCGACGGATGTCGTCCGCACAACGGCGCCGATGCCACCGTCATCGGTTGTGAGTTCGGAGTTCGTCGGCGACCTCCATTTCGAGAACGAATATCCGACTGACGCCACGGTCGACAGGTTGTTCGACCAGCTCGACTTTCAGCGTGGATGTCAGGCTTTTCTGCGCAACATCACCGCATCATCGATGTACTCGTTCCGCGAGGGCCTACGCCGTGATTTGAACGTGACGTCGTCCAGTCAACTCGTCGTATGGGAAGACCAGTTCGACGCTCGGTCGCTCTTGCTCACCCCGAATTCCGAGACCGTGTACGGCATCACGTATCTCGACCTCAAGACCGACGGGCCGACAGTGGTTGAGGTTGCGCCTGGAATGTTGGGCCTGGTCAACGACATGTGGATGCGCGAAGTAGCGAACATCGGTCCGGCGGGGCCGGATCAAGGACGAGGCGGCCGGTTCTTGTTCCTTCCGCCTGATTACGAAGGCGAGCTTCCTCCGTATGGGTTTCACGTCTGCCCGTCGCAGACCTACGGGCTGTGGTTCGTGCTCAGGGGCATGCGCACGCCGGACGGTTCCTCTGCTGAGGCGGTCGCGTTGCAGCGGCAGACCCGAATCTATCCACTGGCGGAAATAGCGGAGCCGCGCGAGACCATGTTCGTGAACGCCTCGGGAGAGGACCTCGACACGATCCATCCGATCGACCTCCGCTTTTTCTATGACCTCGCCGTCCTCGTGAGTGAGGAACATCCGGATGCGGTCGACTCGGAGACGGCAGGCATGCTCGCATCGCTCGGTATCGCCCACGGCAAGCCCTTCGAACCCGACGAGCGGATGACCCGTATTCTCGGTGAGGCAGCGAAGATCGGTTCAGCAATGGCTCTCGCCACCAGCTATCGGACCCGACTTCCTCTGCAGCGTTACGACGACAGGCAGTGGATCGAAATCGGCAATACCGGGTATCCCTACTACGAGCAGGACGGTCACACCATGCTGTCCGGCCTGAGCCTCATGGGCTGGTTCGCCACGGGTTCGTCGATCGCCATGGTCACCCCGCCACCCGGCAAGGGATCGGCGTACATGTGGACCTATCACGACGGTGATGGCGAATGGCTCGACGGCGCGCGCACCTACAAGTTGACGCTCCCTCCTGACGTGCCGATGGCGAACTTCTGGTCGGTTGTCGTCTACGACGTCTGGACCCGGTCCATGCTCGCCAACGGTCAGGACGCCCCGAGCCTCAACAGCTTCGCCGATCTTGACACCCGCGACGACGGATCGATCACCCTAACCTTCGGTCCAGAAGCGCCAGCCGAAGGGACGTCCAACTGGATCCGCACCATCCCCGGCAAGGGATGGTTCACGATCCTTCGCCTCTACGGACCCACCGATGGCTACTTCGACCACAGCTGGAAACCTTCGGACATCACGCGCATCTGAACGGCGCTGTTGCACCATGAATCCCAAAACCGCTGAGCTCTGGGCCCAACAAGACCAACACCAAGGCGACCGCTGGCGCCTCTTCTCCGCCGTGGCCGAAGCGATCGAAGCCACGACCGTGTTCCACCCGGGTTGCTACGTCGACATCGCCCCCTCGTTCGTGTTCGATTCGGTCACCTATCTCGACAGCGACAAACGAACACCAAGGTTCTTCGCCGACACCGACGGACTGGCCGAGATCGTCGCCGCCCACGACGGCCCAGCCCAACCCGAAATCTCGTTTGTTCATGGCGACTACACCAGCGGGCTCGATCTACCCGAGGAACACTTCGACCTTCTCGTCTCCCTCTATGCCGGATTCATCTCCGAGCACTGCACCCGGTACCTCAAGATTGGGGGCACCCTGCTGGTCAATCCCAGTCACGGGGACGCCGCGATGGCCTCCATCGACCCGCGCTACGAGCTGTCCGGCGTCGTCATCTCGCGGTCGGGCGATTACCGGGTCGACGTCACCGATCTCGATGCCTACCTGATCCCAAAGAAGCCACAGGACATCACGGTGAATTCCCTCCACGGGTCCGGCCGGGGCGTCGGCTACACCAAGTCACCCTTCGCCTACCTCTTCACCCGGGTGACCTGACCGGGCGAGAACGCCGCCCGACGGCCACCCTTGGCACTACTGCGCCTTCTGGGCTGTCGATACCTGCACGGAGCTGACGTTCGGTGTCGAGCTCATCCGACTTCGGTGAGCTCGATGGGCCGGTGTTCAGTAGCCGACTGTTGGCAGGCCAGCGCAACACGGAACGCGGCGAGGGCATCGTGGTGGTCGACGGTCGGTGCCGTGCCGTTGGTGATGGTGTCGACGAACGCAAAGATCTCGTTGCGATAGGCGCTGGGGAATCGGGTGAAGGCATGCGGGATGCCGTCTCGGGTCTGGAATGTTGATGGCTGGGTCAAGCCGTCTGATTCGGTTCGGACGGTGACGTCGTGGTGGTTGAGGCGGCCGAGTTCGATGGCCCCGTCGGCCCCGAACACCTCGGCGCGGATGTCGTAGCCGTAGCGGGCGTGGACCGAGCCGTGGAAGTGGCCGAGCGCGCCTGTGTCGAAGGTGAGGGCGACGGTGGCGTTGTCGGCGAAGCCTTCGATACCTTCGGGGTCGACAACGAGGTTGGCGGTCTGGGCGTAGACGGAGGTGATCTCGGCTCCCATCAGCATCCGGGCGGCGTCGATGTCGTGGATCAGCATGTCGATGAAGAGCCCACCGCCGGTGTTGGGGTCGAGAGCCCACGGTGGGGGAGGGAACGGGTCACGGATGTTGCTCCGCAGATACGTAGGTGTGCCGATTCGACCGTCGACGATGAGTTGGCGAGCGTGGAGGTGGTCGGGGTCGTGTCGGCGGTTGAACCCGATCTGGCAGGCGATGCCAGCCTTGTCGATGATGTCGACGAGGAGCCGGGTGTCGTCGAGCGTGGAGGCGATCGGCTTCTCGCAGAACAGGGGCTTGGCTCGTGAAGCGACTGCGGTGACCGGGTCGACGTGGAGGGGGGTCGGTGTCGCCACGATCACTCCGTTGACCTCTGGATGGTCGACGAGTGCATCGACTGAGTCGACCGCAGCCGCGCCGAACTCGTCGGCGATGTCTGCGGTGAGGTTGGTGTCGATGTCGTAGACGGCAGCCAGGCGAGCGCCTTTCACTCGGTGAGCCGCTATCTCAGCCCGGACCCGTCCAAGGCGGCCGAGGCCAACGAGGCCCAACCCGATGGTCATCCCGGTCCTCCAGCTTGTGCGGTCTCGACCAAGGTTCGGAGTGCCGCTGCGTCCTCGGCCATCGTGTCGAAGGGTTCGGGGTTGTTTTGGGCCAGAGGGCCGGTGGTGTAGAAGTTCTCGAGGCTGATCCAGCCTGTGTATCCCCGGTCGACCATCAGCGTGATCTGGTCGGCCACTCTGGCTTCGCCGGTTCCGACGATGGCGCTGGAAAGGACCCCGCCGGTGCCGTCCTTGGCGTGAGCCTGGGCCACGCGGTCATAGAGGGCGTCGAGTTGGGCGACCTGGTCGAAGCCCCGGTTCAGGAGGTAGTTCTGCATGTCGAAGAAGACCGACAGGTTGTCGGCGTCGACCCGTTCGAACAGTTCATCGGTTTCGTCGATCGACAGCACGTTCTCGGTGGCGACGGTTATGCCGTGGTCGGCGGCGAGGTTGCAGGCAAAGCGAAGGCCGTCTGCCATGTTGCGTCGCTGCTCGGGGCTGCTCACGAAGCTCCCCTCGAAGCAGGGAAACTGGACGAGATCGAGGCCGAGAGCGGCCGTGGCGGCGATCGCTGCGGCCATGGTGGCGCGTGCCCGTCGGCCCCCATCGCTGTCGGGCGTGACGTCGAGTCCGTCGATGCACAGCTCGTTGGCTGCAAGCGAGACGAGCTCGATGCCGGCGTCGGCTGCTGCCTCTTGGTAGGCGTGACGGACGAGGGGGCGGGACAGGGGATAGCCGGCTGATGCAGGGCCGAGGTCGACCTGGAGCCCGTCGAGGCCGGCCCGGGCTACGTAGCGGCACGAGATGGGACCAGCGATCGGAACCGACCACTCGGCGATGCCCAATCTGATGGAACCGGGCGACCAGGCGCCTACCACAGGTTCTGGCCTCCCATGATCGCCAGGTTGTGGCCGATCATGTAGTCCGAGGCGTCACTGGCGAGGTAGACAACGCCGGCCTGGATGTCGGACACTTCGGCCAGACGCCCCATCGGTGTCTGTTCGATCCAGACGTCTTTCAGGTCTCGCAGCGCCTCGGATTCCAACAGCGGCGTGCGAACACATCCCGGAGAAACGGCGTTCACCCGAATGCCGTGTTCTGCCCATTCTGTGGCGAGGGACGCAGTCAGATGGGCAACACCTGCCTTCGATGTGTTGTAGGCGGCCTGCTTCTGGGGGTGCGGCACGATCAGACTCGACATCGATGCGACGTTGATGATCTTGCCGTATCCCTTCGCGATCATGTGGCGGGCTTCGGCCTGGCAGCACATGAAGAGGCCTCGCAGGTTCAGGTCAAACGTGGTGTCCCACTCGGTGATGGAGGTGTCTTCGGCCGCAGAGTTGAAGTTGATACCGGCGTTGTTGATCGCGATGTGCATGTCGCCGAACCTGTCGATCGTCGCTGCGATCATCGAGTCGATTTCGTCCGCATTCGTCACGTCGGCCCGCAGGGAGGCTGCGTCGTAGCCGGCAGCGGTGAGCGCATCGGCGGCGGCAGCAGCCCCATCTCCATTCACGTCGGCGATCATGATGGAAGCCCCGACATTTGCGAGCGCTTGAGCAAAGCCGAATCCAAGGCCTTGCGCACCGCCGGTGATGAGCGCAATTCTGCCGTCGAGACGGAAACGATCGAGGATCGGGCTGTCCTCGGTGAATGGGGGTTGCTGGGTCACGGTGCCTCCATTGGCTGTGTCGATGTCGAGCGGGTCGAGTCGCGGGTGACGAGTCGAGGGGCGATCACCTCGAGAATTGGTTCGGTGCGGCCGTCCAACCGTTCGAGCAGCAGTTCGACGGCGCGGCGGCCGAGGGCGCCTCGATCACCGTCGATCGTGGTGAGGAAGTCGCCGACGGGAGCGGCGATGCTGGAGTTGTCGTAGCCGACGATGGAGATGTCGTCGGGTACTGCGATTCCGTGCCGGGTCAGTTCGGCGATGGCGCCCCAGGCCACGACGTCGGAGCACGCCACCACGCCGGTGGGGGGCTCGTTCATGAGTTCGACCGCTGCCTTGGCTCCGACCTCAGCGGTGAAGGCGCCGCCGAAGATCCGGTCATCGGGCAAACCAGCCGCCGCCATGGCATCTCGGAATCCAGCCAAACGCTCACGGCCGCCGGCGCCCGTGCCGCCGTGGATGTGTGCGATGTCGGTATGGCCCGCTGCGATCAGGTGCTCAGTGGCCAAACGGCTGCCCAGCCGGTCGTTGACGACGACCCGATCGAGCTTGCTCGCCCGGGGCAGGCAGGCGACGGCCACCACCGGCACCTGGGCGTCGATCTCCTCGATCGTCTTTGCGCCGATGCGGGCGCCGACGATGATGACGCCGTCGGCTCGTAGGTCTCGGAACGTCTCCAGCGCATCGAGCTCGCGACGACGGTCGTAGTGGCCCGTGCCCAGAAGGACCCGGAGATCGCTCGCTTCGGCGACCGCGGAGATTGCATCGGAGAGGTCCGCAAAGAACGGATTGTGCAGGTCACCCACAACCACACCGATGAGCCCAGACCGGCTTGCGGCAAGGGTGCTGGCGGCCATGTTGCGGGCGTAGCCGAGGTCTCCGGCTACCCGCACGACGCGCCGTCGTGTCTCCTCTGAAACGCCTGGCAGCCCGCGCAGGCTCATCGACACCGCGGCTTCGGAGATGCCGGTTGCTTCGGCGACGTCTCGAAGTCTGGGCCTTGCGGACGGCATGAGCGGCACACTAGAACTTAAGCGCTTAAGGTGCAACTGACTGATCGGAGAAATCACATGACGCTGCAGCGGCTCGACCACTACAACCTCGAGACGGCCAGACCCGAAGCGACCGTCGCGTTCTACTGCGACGCCTTGGGTTGTGTGAACGCGCCGGAGAAACGTCCCGACTTCGGTCCACCTGGTACCTGGCTCACGGTCGGCGATCAACCCTGCATCCACGTCAATTTCGTGGAGGAGGATCGTGCCGCACGGACCGGCGCGATCGACCACGTGGCCTTTGAAGCAACAGGTTACCTCGAGACGCGCGAGCGTCTCGAAGCGCTTGGGGTGGAGTACGAGGCCGTGGAGTCACCCCAGTTCGACCTGATGCAGATCTACGTCGTTGATCCCAACGAGATCCGCATCGAACTCAACATCCGGGGCGAGGCCGAAGCGGTGGCAGCCTCGCGAGGAGACCTGTAGCACGCGGGCCAACAGAATCCGGGATGTGGTACGTCGTCGGCGGCCGCCCAAAACGAGAGCGCCGCCACCCATGTGGGCAGCGGCGCATCCGTGTAATTGTGACGTTCAGAAGACCCGAACGTCTTACGTTCAGATGACCCGAACGTCTTGCGCTTCCTCGCCCTTCCGGCCAGGAGCGACGTTGAACTCGACCTTTTGGCCTTCATCAAGGGACTTGTAGCCCTCTCCGGCGATCTGTGAGTAGTGGACGAACACGTCGTCGCCACCTTCTCGCGAGATGAAGCCGAAGCCCTTCTCGCTGTTGAAAAACTTGATAATTCCCTGCATATGTTTGTGCTTTCGTTCGAGCCGATCCTGTGACCCACTCCCTCATGACTCTAGGGCATCGGCCTCCACATTCCGGCGCGAAGGCCCACATTGCTCGATCTCGTTGCCCCAGATGTTGCGCCAGCGGCTTTGCCGTTTGGCGAGAACGCTTCGTTCGGCCGCACCGTGGGTGCCTACCTCCGGAGATGACCTAGGGTGGATGATGCTGGACCGATCGTGCTGCGCTGCAGCCCAGAGGTACTACGATCCGAGGTGGTCAGGATGGGCGTCGATATCGATTATGGAGTGTGGCGCCAGCCCGTGTTGAGCCGTTTCCTGACGTCGTGAGCGCGTCCCCCGACAATGGCGAGATTGGCTACGCCGCATTCGGCGAGTGGTACGACAGCTTTCGGGCTCAGGTGCTGGAGCCTGCACTTGCCGTGGCCGAGACGTCGCTCGAGCGCGCCCTGTCCGACGTCCTGAGCGATCGTGACCTCACTCGCATTCGCAGTATCAGTGGCCGGGTGAAGTCGAAGCGGCGCACCTGGCGAAAGATCCATCACCCCCGGTACGAGGGACAGGTGACCACCGTCGACGACATCGCCGGCTCGATCGATGACCTGGTGGGGCTGCGCGTAACCTGCATCAACCTGCGCGATACCGACATGATCCAGACAGCGCTCGACGCTCTGCCCCGCGTGCCGGGTGGCGACCTCTGGCTCGATCCGGCGTCAGTGCGCGACTACGTATCCGAGCCCAAGGCGTCGGGCTACCGGGGTTGGCATGTGAACCTGGGAATCGAGGTGGGGGACACCCCGGTGGTGTGCGAGCTCCAGGTACGCAGCCTGCTCCAGGACAGCTGGGGTGAACTCACTCACGAGGAAACGTACAGCAAGGCCGGAGCGCTGCCGCCTCTGGTGGACGTGCTCAGCACGCGGATGGCTGATCTTCTCGCAATCCTCGACGACATCGCGGAGGACCTGCGCACCGAACTGGACCGAGTCGATCAGGAAGCGGTGGCGGGGCCCGACGATCCAGCGGTGGACGCTGCCGACGTCTTGGCTGGCCAGGCGGCCGACGCCGCCACATTGCTTCGTGACCGGTGGGTATCGATCGATCGGCCGACGGATCTCGCAGCGCTCGCCTGGGACCTGCGTCGAGAGTTCGGTGCCGAGATCAGCGACGATTGGTTCGGACACGGCAGCTTCAAGCGGTTCCTGCACCACGCGGTTCCGGAAGGCGAAATCAGTACCGGCCGCCAGGCGTACCTGCTACCGATTGCTGGTAGTGATGCATCCGCCGGCTCAACCACCGACCCCGAACAGGACGGCGATTCAGAGGGCCCGCACATCCACCCTGTGCCGGGTCCGGCCCGTCAGCTGCGCCGGATCGACCCGGCGTTCCCGTTGCTTCCAGCCACCGACTGGCCCGTCCTCTTTGAGCACCTTGCGGAGTCGTGGCGTCGGGTCAAGCCGATCGATGCGACGGCCGGCACCGTCAACCGTCTTACGAGGTCGGCCCGAGATCTGGCCCGAGCGGCCGGAACATCGCTTTCGCGACGCAAGCTCGAGTATGTGGTCAAGTCGCTCTTGGCGGCCGACGAGCCTCCTCCCGTCGATCGACAAACGCTCACCGGTCAGGTTCTCGCCGACATGTTCGCTGCTCAGACGATCCAGCGAATGATCGAACTCCGGATCCTCGACGACGCGTCCTCGAAAGCAGCGGCACGGGTCGAGCGCTGGATTGCCCGGAGGCTCGATCCGTAGTCGGCCGGCGTGCGACGATGGGGGAATGACGTTCTACGAAGCCGATGCTGGTGCGGAGCGGATCGCGGCGGCGTACGACCAGCGGTTGGTGCCCTGGCTGTTCGAGCCCTGGGCAGAACAGCTGGTGGCGATCGCTGACCCCGTGCCCTCGGCGCAAGCCTTGGATCTGGCGTGCGGTACCGGGTTGTTAACGAGGGTGCTTCTGGGTCGTCTCGGCGTCGACGGGCACGTTCACGGTGTAGACGCCGACCCTTCGATGCTTACCTATGCTTCCCGTAGAATACGCGACCGTCGCGTTTCATGGCATCAAGCGGACGCGACGCGCATACCGATCAAGGCTTCGACCCTCGATCTTGTGGTCTGCAACCAGGGAATGCAGTTCTTCCCGGACTCCACAACAGTGCTCGCCGAGATCTCTCGTGTCCTGCGCCCCGGCGGCAGCCTCTGCATCGGGGTTTGGGGCCGCCTCGAGGACAACCCGTGGCCGAAAGCGATGAGCCGTGCGCTCGGGGACGAGCTCGGCGACGACGCACGCCGCGCAAGCGAGAGTGTCTGCGGCCTTGGGGATCCCGTTCAGGTGCACCGCCTTGTCTCGGGCGCAGGTTTCCATGACGTCAAGGCCGAGGAGGTCCAGCTGACGGCCACCCATCCCGATGCTCGGGAAGCCATCGACGGCCAACTCGCGGCGCTGCCCTCGGCGGCAACCATCGATGCTCTCGGTCTGCCCACACGAGACCGGATCATCGACGCAATGGTCCACAGCCTCCGCGAATGGACCGACGTCCACGGAGCGTTGGCAGTGCCCAGTTCCTGCGTGCTGGCCACTGCAACGTCACCAGTCTGATGCCACCCACCGCTGATCATTGCGCTCTCCTGGACCGCGAGGAACTGGTCGCCACGGCCGGAGAATCAGAAGACGCGTGGGCTGATCGACGCCGGTTGTGAGCGGTACCTGCACGTCGCCCCTTGCCGGTCGGCGGATTGGTGACACGCCCGGCGTGACTCGCGGCGGCAGCATTGGATTGCAGGGAGTGAACGTAGATTGCAGGGCGTGAACGCCGAGACACGAGCGATCGGCCTGATCGTCCTTGGGATGGTCTGCATAACTGTCAACGACACGTTGATCAAGTACCTCTCGGACGGCTACCCCTTGCATCAGATGGTGTTCGTACGATCGGCGATTGGAGTGTCGGCGAGTCTTGTCTTCCTTCATATGGAAGGAGGGTGGTCGCTGCTACGCACCGATCGTCCCGCCCTGCATGCGCTCAGGGCGGGGCTGATCGTTGTTGCCAACATGACCTACTTTGCGGCTCTCGCCGTTATGCCCCTGGGTGCAGCGACGGCTCTGTTCTTCGTTGCGCCCCTTTTCATCACACTGCTGGCTATTCCCGTGCTCGGCGAGTCGGTGGGGCCGCCGAGGCTGGCAGCGGTGGTCGTCGGACTGCTGGGGGTCGGCGTGATGATGGCACCTGGGGTCGACTGGGGCGGGATCTCACGCTGGAATTTGCTGCTGCCGATCGCTGCGGCAGCTTGCTACTCGGGCATGCAAGTACTCACCCGCAAATTGGGAGCACAATCAGCGGCGTCTGCAATGGCGATCTACATCCAGAGCGCGTTCATCGTTGTCAGCATCGCCTTCTTCGTTGTTGCCGGCAATGGCCGGTTCGTCGACGACGTCAGCGACGAAGCTTTGGAGTTCCTCTTGCGTCCGTGGGTGTGGCCGGCGATCGGCGATCTGTGGGTGTTCGGACTGCTCGGCCTCATGTCGGCCCTCATCGGCTACACCCTCAGCCAGGCCTACAGGATCGGCACTGCATCGGTCGTGGCTTCCTATGAGTACGTGGCGCTGCCTCTGGCCATCTTCTCGGGGTGGGTTGTGTTCGGGGAGGTGCCAGGGGCTGCGGTGTGGGTAGGAGTCGCCCTCATCGCGGGTGCCGGACTGGTGGTGTTCGCTCGCGAGCGTGCACAGGAGCGCGCCGTCGCCTCGGCTCGCCCGATCCGCCGCGGCTGAATCATGCGTACCAAACCTCTGCCAGGTGTTCGGCCAGTTCCAAATGGCGAGCGTTAGAGGAAGTAGGTGAGGCGGTCGGCGAGGGTTGCGACTGCCCGAGCGGTTCGGCTCGTCGGGGGTGATCCTTGTTCGCTGCGAGCGATCGCAGGAGCGAACACCCGCTTTTCGAAAAGGTCCGCGGTCTCTGCGCTCTCCGCGATCATTGCCACCTCGAGGTTGCGGTAGAGTGCCCAGGCGTCAAGGTTGAGGGTACCGAACTGGACGAGATCGTCGGCCACGATCAGTTTGGCGTGGACCACTGCGTCCGGGTACTCCCGGACGTCCACGCCGGCGGCGAAGAGCTCCTTGTACCGGTAACGGAGTGCCGCGGTCGCCAGCCAGTTGTTTGACTCTTGAGAGACGATGATCCGAACGGCAACCCCCCGGTCGGCTGCGTCGATGATCTTCTTGATCATGCTGTCGTCGGTGAGGTAGGGATTCATGATGTCGAGTCGGCGGGTTGCCCCGTCGATCATCTCCCGTGTCGCCTGGGTTGCGGACATGTGGCTGTAGGGGACGACCTGGGCGAGTGCGGTCGGGATCGCTCCTGGTTCTGGTGGCAACCCGAAGTAGGGGGTGAGGTCGTCGGGGAGTGGTGCACGGTGGCTTGCGAAGCTGGTGAGGAACACTGCTTGGGTCAGCCGGACGACGTCGCCCGTGACCCGAACCATGACGTCGAAGAACCGTCCGTCGTGGAAGTGGTCCTCGATGCCGGCGCCGCCGGTCCAGGCGACCTTGCCGTCGACGACGTAGAGTTTTCGGTGGTCGGCCCGGAACGGCAGCGGGTACCGCCAGCTGGGCCTGGCTTCGGGGTACAACCCTTCGTGGCGCGGGGGACTGAACTTGTGGACGACCATTTCTGCGCCGGCTTCGGCGAGCCCTCGATACATGGCTTTGGACAGCCCGTGGGGTCGGGACCCGAAGGAGTCGACCAGGATCCGGACCTCCACTCCCGCCGCCAGCTTCTCGCTGAGTAGTTCGGCCAGCTGTCCAGCCGGCATGCCAGGTTTCCAGCCGAACATCAGGATGTGGACCGACGAGGTTGCAGCTTCGATGTCCTGGAAGATCCGGTGGTAGAACTCGTCGCCGCCCGCCCGCGGTTCGATGCTCGCCGCGGTCGACCAGGCGTAGGGCAGGCCAACATCGCCCGGCTTCGGTTCACCGGCGACGAAGTCGGCAACTGCAGCCATCGCGTTGTCGCCGGTGATGGCTTGCGGCGGGGGCGGCCAGGACGGCTCCTCGGTGGCTCGCAGAGTGGCCCAGACGCCGACGGCGACAGCCGCGCCGGCACCGAGGACCGGCAACATCGTGCTCGTTCGCGATGTCATGGCCGTGGGCTTCTCCAGTTGACCGGCCAGGTTGGTTCACTCGATTGTTCGGCCGCTGTTGATGGTAGTGGTTTCCCCATTCGATGGGTAGAACACAATCGAGCATGAAGGCAAAGGTTGGTGGCGTTGTGGATATCAGGCTGAAGAGATGACAGGGCCTCGCCCGTGATCCTGATCACCGAGTTCATGGACCAGACCGCGGTCGATCAGCTGAAGTCGAAGGCACCTGTCATCTACGCTCCCGACCTTGCGGATAGGCCGTCCGACATTCCGGCGATGCTCGGCGAAGTGCAGGCCCTCATTGTCAGAAATCGAACCCGGGTCACCGAAGACCTTCTCGACGCCGCCCCCGCTCTGTCGGTCGTCGGAAGGTTGGGCGTCGGGTTGGACAACATTGATCAGACAGCGTGTGTCGATCGCGGGGTCAAGGTCATACCGGCAACCGGGGCAAACAACGTCAGCGTTGCCGAGTACGTGGTCACAAGTGCTCTCGTGTTGCTTCGAAATGCGTTTCAGGCCAACGATCGGATGCTGGAGGGGCGCTGGCCAAGGCAGCACTGTGCGGGACGGGAGGCGTGGGGGAAGACTCTAGGTCTTGTCGGATATGGGGCAATAGCACGTCAAACCGCCGATCGGGCCATTGCACTCGGGTTGGAAGTCTGCGCTCACGATCCTTTCGTCCCCACAGACGATCCAGCCTGGGAAGGCGTAGCTCCGCTGAGCCTCGACGACCTCCTGCAATCCGCGGACGTCGTCAGTCTGCACCTACCACTGACCCACGAAACACGACATTTGATCAACGCCGACAGTCTGTCGCTGATGAGACCCGACTCGGTCCTGATAAATGCCGCGCGGGGCGGGATCGTCGACGAACATGCCCTCGCTGAAGTTCTCCGCGGCGGTCAACTGGCCGGAGCCGCACTCGACGTTTTCGAAACCGAACCACTGACGGCCGAAGCCGCAGAGAAGTTTCGAGGGCTGGGCAACCTGATACTGACACCGCACATCGCAGGAGTGACGCAAGAATCCAATATTCGCGTCAGTGGGACGATTGCAGACGCCGTGCTCGAAACACTTAACATCGCCTGATCACGCCCAGGACACCGACCTCGCCGGTTGAGGAGGAGGACCCGAATGTCAACCGAGATGGATCGCCGCATCGTTGATGACTTGGTCAGCAACCACGTCGACTTCGTCACGTCTGTTCCATGCAAACAACTTGCCGGCGTCATCGAGCTGCTCGAGACGACCGACGGAATCCTGCACGTACCATCCAACAAGGAAGACGAGGGCATGGGGCTCTGTGCCGGCGCATACATGGGCGGTATGCGTCCCTGCATCGTCATGCAGAACACGGCACTCGGGGTCGTCGTGAACGCGTTGGCGACGTTGATCCAGTTCTACCAGATCCCGTTGCCGATGCTGATCAGCTATCGCGGTGAAGTCGGTGAGCCGGTGGCGTGTCAGGTCGAGATGGCGCTGCACACCAAAGCGATCCTGAACCAGCTGTCAATCCCCACCTATCACTTCCATCGTGCGGATCAAGTTGGCGAGATGTCCGGGATTCTCCGCCACACACAGATGTGCAAGAAACCCGTGGCAATCCTGACCGATGCCAGCTTCTGGAGCGGTGCGAAATGATCCGTCACGATGTATTGAAGTCACTCATACCTGTCATCACCGACGAGCTCGTCGTGTGTAACATCGGAGCTCCCAGCCAGGAGCTGTTCGCTCTCGATGACAGGGCCACCAACTTCTATATGCTCGGATCAATGGGGCTTTCGTCCTCCGTTGGCTTCGGACTCGCCCTCGCTCAATCCAAACCGGTCATAGCGATCGACGGCGATGGGTCGGTGCTGTCCAACCTCGCCACGCTGTCGACGATCGCAAACCACGTCCGCAACAACTTCATACTTCTGATCATCGACAACGGCAGCTACGGTTCGACCGGCGACCAGCCAACGTATTCGGGCGGTAGGACATCTCTCGGTGCCGTGGCCAGGGCTTGCGGATGCGAAAACGTCGTCGAATGCGAGGCTTCGGCGACGGCCGACGCCGTAAAAGCAGCACTCGAAGCCGAGCAGATGACGATCATCGTCAGCAACTGCGAATCAGGAAATGTGAAAGTCCCGGTCATCGAGATGAACCCGATCATGATCCGGGAACGGTTCATGGAAGAGGTTGCGCGTCCAATCGATGCGTGAGTGTGCCATTTGACCGGGGCCCAAGGATCTTGACGCTTTCGGTTCAGAGGTTTCCGGTCGAAGGGGTTCAGGCAGACGTAATGGCCTTCAGCAACTGCGCCTTGGACATGCTCGACCGGCCGGCGATGTCGAGGCGGGTTGCCTCCTCATACAGCTGAGTCCTGCTCCAACTTTCGCTCGGGGCGCTGCCCGTCTTTGCGGCCGTTTTCTTTGCTGCGGTCTTCTTTGTTGCCGATTTCTTGGTCGCGGTTTTCTTGGTCGTGGCCGTCGTCTTTGAGGTCGGCTTCTTTGAGGCGATCTTCTTCGTCGGTTTGTTGGTTGCCTGTTTCTTTGCTGCGGTCTTCTTTGCGGGTGGTTTCTTGGCTGCAGTCTTCTTCTTCGCTTTCGCCTTTTCTTCAGCGCGACCCGTGAGGCGCTCGGTGGCGTCACCGAGCGCCTCGACGGCTTCCATCGTGGCGTCAAGGGCTTGTTCGGTTGCCGACGCGAGACGCCGGCGCATGGATCGGTTCATGTCCCGCACCCGCTGCAGCATCTCGGCAGCGTCGTCGGGTAGCTGCTCCTGCACGTCGTCGAGCGCATCGCCGAGCTGCCTCTCCATGTCGCGAAGCTGCTCTTCGATCTCGTCGACGAGCTTGCGGTAGCCTTTTTGGACCTCGTCGAACTGATCTTCGAGGTTCTGTCGGACGGACATGGTGCTGCGCTCCTGTTGCTAGGGGATTCTTCTGCGTGCTTGGGACGCTACGACCAGACGCTCGCGACGAACAGGGACTTCTGGCAGTGCTTGGACCGGGATCATTCGCGTCTGCCGATCGCCTTCGCTGCGTGGCGAATTGGTGAGGTGATCGCTGACAGG
>JBLYYW010000421.1:0-4696 GCA_048550155.1 Acidimicrobiales bacterium
ATGTTGACGATCTCCCGCTCAACGCCAGGCTGGCAACTGGCGTCGACGTCGATCTCGGGATCGAGTTCGATGGGATCTTCTCGGTGGCCGATGCGGTAGACGATGTGCTTCCGAACGGTCTCGAGGGAGCCAGCGAGGACGAGGTCAAGGCAGCGTTGTCAACGCTGTTGGCCCCTGACTCCCCCTTGGCCGGGCTTCGGTTCACGCTGTCATCAGCCGCCTCCCAAGTGGTTGTTCCCAACGCCGATGGTGTTATCGAGGTCTGGGAAGCACCAGCGTTCAACGCTTCCGTTCGCTACGACCCCAACTCTTTTGCCGCCGATACGGAAGCTGAGGAGATCACCAAGACCGAGGCCTGGCTGATCGAAGCCCAAACCGTTCTTCGCGATGGGGACGTGCCCTTTGCCGAAAATGCCAGTCTGAATGTCTGGGGTGTGGCGATCAGCATCGAAACCGAATTTGAGAACTCATTCTTGGCCGGCGGCCCCTACATCTTCCTCGCAGTATCGCTGATCGTCCTGCTGGTTGGTGGCCTGATGCGCTCGTATTGGGCAGGTGCCGTGGTGGCGGCCGGACTCGGTGTCACCATGATGACCTACAACGGCGTAGTTGCGATCGTTCAACTCGACGTGTCGCCTTTCCTGCAGTTGATCGTTCCAATTGCGATGATTTCGTTCGGTGTCGACTTCTTCATCCACGGGGCGGGACGAACGAGGGAATCCCAAGTTGAAGGACACAGCCGGGAACGGGCCTACCCCCTCGGCATGACGGCCGTCTTCAAGGCATTGCTGTTGGCAGCCGTGACCTCGGCCGCCGCTTTCCTGTCAAACGCGGTATCGGGTGTCGAGGCAATCACTGAATTCGGGATTGGTGCCGCGATCGCTCTGCTCATTGCATACGTGTTCCTCGGACTGCTCTCGCCTCGAGTTCTCGTCGGAATCGAAGGCGGTCTCAAAGGTCGCCCCGCCGACCTCGGCCTGATGATCGGCTACAAGGCCCTCTTCGTGCTGACCGCCCTGGTTGGCGGCGTCATGGTGTCAATGACCGTTGTGATGCCCTCGATCGGTGCAGCGCTGTTTGTGATCTTCATAGGGCTGTGCCTCGCTCTCCCCTACCGATGGACCAAGCGACGCAACGCCAAGGCCCTCGCTGAAGAACGCGAGCTCGTCGACGAGGTTCGTGGCGCAGGGCACGGATTTGCCGCCGCGGGAAGTGTTGTCCATTTCATGGCACGATGGCGGGTAATCACGCTGCCGGTTGTTGCTGTGATTGCTGTTGTTGGGGTGATCCTGTTCACCCAGGTCGAACGGCGATTCCAGTTCACCGACTTTCTCCCCGAGGGCAGCGATGCGGTGGCGAGCCTGGACAAGCTGAGCGAGCACTACCCCTCACAAGGTGGTGGCTCGGGATACGTCTATCTCGAAGGCGATCTGACCGCCCCCGCAACCCTTGTCGCTATGGAAGCAACCATGGTCTCATTCGACCGCCCGGCAAGTGAAACCACACCGAACGCGGCAACGATCGTTCGGGCAGCCATGGTGTCTCCGCCCGCCCTGGCGGCGATCTCAGCAGAAGGAGTCGCGATCACCGACGACAACGGCGACGGATTGCCCGATAGCGCCGAGCAGGTCGATGCGATCTACAACTATGCGGTAGTCAGCGGGATCCCCAACGCCGAAGGATTGATGATTCTCCGCCCGGATGTGGTGCAGCGTTATCTCTACGTCGACAACGACATCCAAGCCACACGGCTCGAGGTCGCTATTTCGTCTTTCACCGACGAGGTCATCGTGGCCGCGGCTCGCACCGAGCTCCAGACCGCTGCCGACGGGCTCAAGTCTGACCTCGGGGGCGACGTCACCACCGTCGGGGTATCTGGCGAGCCAATCACCAATCAGGCCAGCCTCCAGTCGTTTATCGACTCGATGTTGTTGTCCCTGCCGATCGCAATCGCGCTGGCGATCCTGATTTCGACACTCGTGATGCGCTCGTTCAAGTATGCGGTCACTTCGATCGTCCCAATCCTGTTGGTGGTGGCGTGGGTCTACGGATACATGTTCCTTGTCGATCTGGCCATCAACCCGATCACGGCCACGATTGCGGCGATCGCGATCGGGGTTGGTATCGACTTTGCGACGCACTTCACCGTACGGTTCCGCGAAGAGTTCGAAGGCGAACCCAGCCGATTCCCCGCGTTGCGTAGAGCCGGTGTCGGCACCGGCGGGGCTCTGGTTATCAGCGCGGTCACATCGATCATTGGTTTCTGGGCGTTGAGTCTGGCGCCCACTCCGATCTTTGCGACCTTTGGCACGCTTACCGCGGTAATGGTTGCGCTCGCGCTTCTCGTTTCGTTGTTGGTGCTGCCAAGCCTGCTGTTGGTGGTCACGCCGAGCCGCAAGGGAGACGAGAGAACGCGCCTGCTCGAGCTCCACCCCGCACCAATGGAGGAATACGACCCCCACTCACGAGAGACTGCGGCACGGCGCACGTCGACGCCCGACGGAACGGAGTAGGTCAAAGGGAAACTGATGCGGAAGGAGTGGCCGGTTGTCCTTGATTCCGCGACGCATCGTCAAGCGGAACGCGTCCGACCTTGGTGAGGTCGCCGACCTGCTGACCAACACCGCGGGCCCTGTCGTGTTGGTGTTTGACGTTGACAACACTCTGGTGGGCCAGGGGGCTCCACCTGACGAGTTCACCGCGATCGTCAATGGTGTCATCGATCGCTTTGAAGAACACCCGTCGGTTAGCCGGGTCATCGCTCTCACCAACGGCGCGCAACGAGGAGTGCCCCGTTTGGTGAGTAGGGGCAACAAGCCCTGGACCACGCGTCGAAGATTGGGGGTGCGCGGTGACGTGGTCGTAGTCGGCGACCAGATCCTGACCGACGGCGTCCTGGCCTGGCGCTGGGGCGGAACATTCATTCACCTCGTCATCGATGACTCAACGGAGTCACCGGACCAATCCCGACTTCGCAGCACAGGCAAGTGGATCGCACCACTCCTCTTCAAAGAAGGACCCGTCGAGGAGCGTTCGCTCTAGACGTGGTTGCGCAGCATGAGCTCTTTGGGATGCGGGTTCAAGTAGGACTGCCTGGTGAGATACTCGATGTCGTACCGAGCCGCAAAGTACGAGAACAGTGTCATCGGCACGATGAGCGGCACCAGACCTGTCCGGTAGTCGGAGATCGCGGTGCGAGCCTGGTTACGAGCGACATCGTCTCCGGCATCGCGCAAGTAGCCGAGCATGTGCTCGAGAACGTTGGTGTGTTTGCGGACGGTTGACTTGTACGCCATTCCATCCATGAAGCCCTGCTGGTACTCAGCAGCAAAAGCGGGCCGTGGCATGTCTTTCGCCGCGGCGACCAAACGCCCCAGTCGCCGGTAGGTCACCTCGTGATGGGCACGGAGCAGCAACTTCTCATTCGTGTGAAACTCGACGATCGAGCCGATGGTCCATCGTTTCTTGAAGACCTTGCGCAATCGGTCGTATGCAAAAACCCGTTCGACGAAGTTCTCTCGCAGCCCGGGATCGTTGAGTCGCCCCTCCTCTTCGACCGGAAGCCGCGGATACCGACGCAGTAGCTCGGCGGCAAAGACGCCCCTGCCGTCATATGTCGGCATGCCGTTCTCCTGGAAGACCTTCATCCGGCTCATCCCGCACGACGGCGACTTGCTCTTGAGAATAAATCCGCTGAGTTCGCTCTGGTCGACCATCCCTACCCGTTGCACCGCGTGATCTTCCAACGCCGCTGTCCAATCAACACCGTTCTTCGGGTCGACAACGCGGATCTTGTCGCCGCTCGCAACGAGACGGACAGTGGGTCGCGGCACCGTCATTCCCACCTCGATCTCGGGGCAAGTGGTCACGAACTCAAAGAATTGTCCCAGCGTGTCGGTCAGGTAGCGCTGCCGAGAGTGGCCCCCGTTCCAGCGGACTTCGTCTCCGCGCAGGCATGCACTGAGGCCGATGCGGATGGGTGCAAGATCCGGAACTGGACGGAGATCAGACGCTGTCATGTTGTCTCTTCCCCTTCGGCGCCGGCCGAGTTGTGCGTAGTTGTCGTTCTCATCCCAAGACTGTTCGACACCGAACCAATGGATAGATGACTAGCTCCACCCAACTTGCCGCCAATCAGCTGAGCCGGATGCGCGGCATGAACCGCTTCTACCACGAGCGCTTCTTCTCAGATGTCCGCTCAACAACCGTTGCAGTCATTGCTCTGTTCGTCGTCGGATTCTGGGATGTGCCGCTCGCCTTCTTGCTGATTCCGCCGGTGGCGCTGCTCGGCGCTGCGCAGACTGCTTTCGATGCCTCGTATCTGATCTTCTCCCGGCACTATTCCGAATCGCTCGAGACCTATCTCAACCGCTTGGCGGGCGAGCCGATACTGATCGCCCACGAGTTGGAAGACAGCTACCTATTTCCCCTCAACGACAAGAAGATCGTCACCGCGGCCTTCGGGCACAGCTTCAGCTGGTTCGGCTTTATGACGCTGTTCTATACCGCGCTCGGAGTGTTGGCATTTGGGTTCGGCCTTGCTCTCGGCTGGCCCCATCTGACCGCAGCCGGCTCCGGTTGGGTTGCTGCCTACACCGTCACCCTTGGGGCGCTATCAGTCGGCGCTCTGGGCACGGGCTGGTGGTGGTTTGTCCACGGAACGGGCGAACGGCGTCTTGCTGCAGTGTTGGACGAG
>JBLYYW010000422.1:0-8998 GCA_048550155.1 Acidimicrobiales bacterium
AGGTCACGAGGGCGTTTTGCCAGGTGGGCGCCGAGATCGAATCGGGTCGCCCAGCGACCGGCGTCGGTGCGGGCGTCCGCCATTTTGGCCCCTCCCGCAGCGATTCCGAAGGCGATGTTGTCGAGCACGTTCATGTGATCGAACAACAGATAGTCCTGGAACACCACTCCGACTCGACGGTCCTGGGGTGGCACGAACACGGAGCTGGCGTCGTCCATCGTGACGTCGTCGATAGCGATGAAACCCGACGACAACGGCAGTTGGCCCGCCACCGCGGCGACCGTGGTCGACTTGCCCGCCCCGTTGGGCCCCAGCAACACAACGGTCTCGCCGCTGTTGATCCGCAGCGACACATCGAGGGTGAAACCGTCGGGTCGGACGACCCCGATGTTGGCCACCACGCTCATCGGGCGCCCCACCAACGATCTCGCAGAGTGATGAGCACGACGAAGGAGATCACCACGAGGATCAGGCTGATGGCGATCGCGGTGTCTCGGTCCGACTCGAGCGCCACGAAGACCGCAAGGGGAAGGGTTTGCGTGCGGCCCTGCAGGTTGCCGGCGAAGGTGACGGTTGCACCGAATTCACCGAGCGACCTGGCCCATGCGATCACTGTGCCAGCACGCAGCGCCGGCATGATCGTCGGGACCGTGATGCGATGGAAGACGGTGAGAGGTCCTGCCCCCAAAGTTGCCGCAGCTGTTTCATACCGTGAATCGACGCTTCGGAGAGCCCCCTCCACGGTGATCACCAGGAACGGCATCGCTACGAACGTGTTGGCGAGAATGACACCCCAGACGGAGAACGGCATCAGAAAGCCGGTGGCATTGTTGATCGGTTCACCCACCACCCCCCGCCTGCCCAACGCCAGCAACAACGCGGTGCCGCCGACAACCGGCGGCAGCACCATCGGCAGCGTTACGAGGGCCCGAACCGCATCACGGCCTCGGAAGTCGACCCGAGCCAGCACCCACGCCAAGGGCAAACCCAGGATGAGTGACAGAACTGCCGCCGCGATCGAGGTGACCACCGAGAGCCACAGGGCATCGGTCACCACGTCCGAAGTAAGGATTGAACCCAGGCGGTCCCACGGGGTTCGTGTCAGAAGCCCGATCAGTGGGAGCGCAAAGAGCGCAACACCGACGCCCGCGAGTATCGCGATCGGAACCGGTGGCCTCTCCTTCACGGTTCGACTCATCGCTGCCGAAACCCAACATCGGTGAGAATCTCCTGGGCGTCAGAGGAGTTCAAGAAGGCCATGAACTGCTCGGCCAATTCGGGATTTTGCGAACGGACCGTCGGCGCCGCCGGGTAACGCACCTCGGGTGCATCGATCAAGATCCCGTCGACGGCTCCATCAGCGATGACGATGTCGGATTCGTACACGATGCCAGCATCGAGTTCACCCTCGATCACCTTCGTGAGCAGCGCACGTACATCTGGCTCTTCGGTGTCGATCGATGCAGCGATGCCCGCTGACTCGAACTGTTCATATGCGAGCGAACCGCAGGGGACAGCCGGGCTGCAAACCCCGAGAAAGGGTTCCGATCGCTCGAAGTCCTCGATGCCCCTGATGTTTCCCGGGTTGCCCAGTGCCACCGCAATCGCAAGCCCATTCGTGGCGACGATCGACACCTGATCGGGGCGAACCTCTCCGCTGTCCACCAACTCGTCCATGACTGCAAGATTGGCAGTGATCACAACGTCGACCCTCGCCCCGCCGAGCACTTGTTCGCGCAGGGACGAACTGCCGGCAAGGTTGAGCTTCACGTCAGCGTCGGGATTGTCCGCCTCGAATGTCGACTCGAGGTCGATCAGCGCATCGGTGAGCGATGCGGCGCCAAACACCACAAGTTCATCCCGCCCCGAATCGGCAGTGCATGCGGTGAGGAGAGCTGCCATCAACATCACCACAGGTTGAGCGGCTTTCCTCACGAGGTCAGTGTGCCAGCCAGCCTGCGAGTTTGTCCTGCTTCGAGACCGGCAGGAGGGTTTTTGGGGCCCAGTGCTTGATGGGTATTGCGTCTCCTCTTTTGGGCCCTTCGGCCCGTACGGAACGATGGGCCGGGCCCCGATAGAAACAACATGATCGCCCCCCATTGCAATGAGCGACGTCCAGCCGTGGTCGATGGAGAAGTTGTCTGGCTTCCGACCCTGGCTGGTCTGCTGAGGGGCGAGACCGCAGAGCTGCCGTCCCCTGATCGATCCGACCTCTGGAGCACCCTCGCCGCTGCGGTGGTGGCCCAGGCCACGTTCGATGAAATCGGGTTCACAACCCATCCGGTGGTAGACCTCCGGAGCAACTAAATTGCCCGAGTGACCCGGGACCTCCAGCACTCCATTCGACAAATCGAAGCCGTCAAGCCGGCGGACCTCCACCAGCGCAGATTTCGAGATCAGATCGTTGAGTTCTGCCGAACCCACCCTGACGCGCTGCATCGCACCTGCATCGAGGGTCATCTCACCGGATCGGCTGCAGTGGTCGACCCGGGCCGAGGCGCGGCGCTGATCCTCCATCACGTGAAACTGGACCGGTGGCTCCAACCGGGTGGTCACGCCGACGGTGAGCCAGATCTGGCCCAGGTTGCGCTCACCGAGGCAACAGAGGAGACCGGCATCGAGGGCCTACGGGTTATCGAACCGGCCATCGACCTCGATGTGCACGTTATCCCGGCCCGTCCCGGTGAGCCCGAACACCTCCATCTCGACGTTCGGTTCGTCGTGATCACACCGCGCCATTGTGAGGTTGACGGCAACCACGAATCCCACGACCTCGCCTGGTGGACTCCAGACGGAACCGGCCCCAACCCCGACGAGTCCACCGTGCGGCTTCTCCAAGCAGCCCTGTCCATCGTGTAGCTATCTCAGTGGGCCAGCGCTCGGGCTCGCTCGAAAACAGCGTCCAACATGGGTTCGGTGAGCTTGCCCGTGAAGGTGTTCTGCTGACTGACGTGATAGCTGCCCAGGAGCGTCGAGCCGTTCCCGAGCTCGACCTCGACGCCGTGGCCGAACTTGGGTCGTGGCCGAACATCGAAATGCCGGACGACCGACGTGAACCCGATACTTCCGAGCGCAATGATCACCTTCGGCCTGAGGTCGGCGAGTTCCCGTTCGAAATAGGGGCGGCACGCTGCAATCTCGAGCGTGGTCGGCTTGTTCGACGGCGGCGCACACTTCACTGGTGAGGTGACCCATGCGCCGGTGAGCGCGAGCCCGTCGTCGATCGACGTACTCTCGGGCTGATTGGCGAATCCGGCCCGATGCAGCCCCCGATACAGCCACTCACCACTGCGGTCGCCGGTGAACATTCTCCCGGTTCGGTTAGCACCGTGGGCGGCAGGAGCCAGGCCGACGATCATCACCGATGCCTGTGGATCACCGAACCCTGGAACGGCCCGCCCCCAATACTCGTGGTCGGCGAACGACGCTCGTTTTTCCCGGGCCACCCGTTCTCGCCATTCGACCAGACGAGGGCACCGTCGGCACGCAGAGATCTCGGCGTCGAGTTGTTCGAGCACGGTCATTTGAAGAGCACGGTCATTTGAAGAGCACGTTCATCCGATGCCGACGCGAACCTCTTCGCGGGCCCATTCGGGCCACCGTTCACGGCTCTTCTTGGCAAGGCGGTGCATCAGCGCAACGGCGGCCGGGTCGTCGTCGCCAGGTCGCACTTCGATCGCTCCGTCGGTGATCATTGCATCGATGATCGCTCGCCCGAGTTCAGTTCTCACGACGGTGAGAGTCCAGTCGGTCTCATTCCCGATTCCTCCGGTGGAGATGTCGGCGTGCTCGGCTGCGAAATCGGGGCAGTGGTTGCAGCCCTCACGGGTCCACGCGTGACACTCCTTGAGCGGGATTTCGTGGTAGCTGCCGTCTTTCATCCACACCTGGAAGACGCCTTTGATGTTCATCTTCACGATGTCGTCTTTGGGCAACCGGTATTTGGTCCAGAAGAGCTCGTCGAACAGCGCATCGTCGAAGCTCTTGGAGCACAGAAGCCCGATGTTCAGCTTGATCGGCTTGGACACCTTCCCGACCCGCCGATTCCACATCACCGGTGCCACCGAGGTCTGACAGCTCATGCCGACGAGTGCGAGCTTCTCCAGCCCTTTTTCGATCGCTTCGTCGTAGGCGATCGTGTTGGCCGAGTAGGTGTAGCGGCTGCCGGCCGAGGCCAGCACTTCTTCGGCATTCGAAGCTACGCCGGGGATTGCCTTCCAGCCTCCCGCCCCGCCCTCGATCATGGAGACCAACGCACCGTCGATGATGTTGTTCTCCAAACACCAGATCAAGATGGCACTCACCAGTCCGCCGTCCTGGCCGTTGTTGTACACCGCGTCGTCGGCCGCACGGACCAGGAGGATGTCACGGTAGATGCCGGACAGCTCCTCGGCCTTGCGGGTTCGTCCGAAGAGATGTTCGTCCGCAGCGGTCTCCCAATCGCGGAAGCGTGGGCACGCTCGGGTGCACGATGTACACCCCTTCTGCCCGTGACCACAGTCCTCGGGCCCGAGTTCGGCTTCGAGGTGAAAAGGCTTGTACGCCCCCGGTTCGTGCTTGTAGCCGATCACATCGTGCGGACATGCGATCACACAGCCCGCACAACCCGTGCACAACCCGGAGGTGATCACTTCGTCGTGCAGTTCCTTCCACTGGAAGCGCCAACGCTGTTCGCTCATAGAGAACCCTCTTCCTCAATGCACGCTGCCACGATCTCGATGCTGGCCTTTTGTAGTGGCTTCTGCAGGTCGGCTCGCAATTCGGCATCGAATTCAGCAAAGGTGCGGTACGGGATCCGCTGCTCGAACTGTTCGATAGCGCACTCACAGATTCGATTCTGGAGTCCCCTCAGATTCTCGTCTTGGCGACGTTGGGCGGTCGTTGCGGCCTCGGCGTCGAGCGGGAGCGGTTCCGGTGTGTCGGTATCAGCGCAGGAGGCGAGGAAGTTTGCTTCGGTCTCAGCGGTGTAGAACAGCTGGGGGTCTGAACCACATGCACCCGCCATGATGGCGATGACGAGGCACATCGCTGGGAACCGGTTCATTCCGCCAACTATATGCCTCGCAGATGGTGGGCGAACTCAGCGGCGGTGGCAAGGTCGAACCCGAGCGGCGTGGCGACCCGCGTCGTGGTGGCACCTCGGTTGAAGTCCAGGAGAGCCGCGGTACCGGATGGCTGGATTTCCAGGACGGTCTTGCACAACGAAGGGATGTCGTGCAGTTGCTCGTCGATGATGATTGCGCCACCGGTGCCTTCCTCCAGCAGCGACTGGCGCATCTCATGTTCGCTGACTTGACGCATGCCGTCGAAGAACATCACGGGCATTCCGAAGTCGTCGCTGGCGGGTAGGTCATCGAGCCAGCTCCAATCCGCCGCGGCCGACTCGGCCCGTAGAAGCGAAAATGTGATGGCGTCAACCGGGGAGAGCACCCTCAAGGTCACTGCGATCTGGCGCACGACGGCAAGACATGCCTCGCGATCGCCGACGATGCCGAGATGTCCCGCCCTGAGGTCGGCGAACAAAGGGACAGACGGAAGGATCGAATGCTGTTGGACTTCGGTCACCAGGGCGCCGGGAATCCTGTCGGGCCGATCGATGGGTGGTTGCCACGCAAGGTCGCCATAGGCGATCGGAACATTGGCAAACCCATCGTCGTTCGGCTCGATGTGGCCCATGTGATCCGAACCGGCCATCACCATCTGCAACAGCTGGCCGGAGTCGGGGAAACGGCCTCGTTCATACTGAACCGCTCGCCTACGGATCTCGAGGATCCGATCGATCAGCGGTGACCCTACGGCCGAGATGGCTCGATCCGAAGAACGGAGCCCGAAGCGTTTCTTGCGAACCTCCGGTTCGGGTTCAGTCACATAGTCGGCAATCCGGATTCGGTCCATTCTGGGCGGTTCTACAGGCTGGACCACCACGCGCCGGCCATTGCCGCTGCGCCGTCGGGCCGGGGGCCTCGACTGGGATACGACGAACCGTGCTGATCCGGCATCGATCACACCCCGATCGACTGCGGTGCGGGACTTGATGACTCGCCCGTCGAGCCGGACGTTCACCGCAGTGGTAATCCATGCGGTGTTGTTCTTGTCGACGGTCAATGTGAACGGTTTGGTGTGGGCGTCGCCGGCGCTGCTTTCTGATCCTGCACCGAAGTGATGTTCGCCGGGGGGCAACGATCGAGTGAAACCTGCGCTGAGGCCGGCCACCTGACGGAGCTCCAAACCCATCGATGGCGCTTCTGCCACTTCGTACTTCGGCGCGTCAGAAGGCTCTGAACCGAGAATACGGTCCAGGTCGTCGCCCAGTTGGGCAGCTAGAGCCTTCGCGAGGGCCGCTGATTCGGACATGTGCTACAGAAAACGGAACAAATGTGTCCGCACTTGAGGTTTGCCGGGCAGAGATCGAGTTCAGCGGGCGTGGCAGCCTAGGAGATGGTCGTTGACCACGCCCATGGCCTGCATCGCGGCATAGCAGGTCGTGGGGCCGACGAATGAGAATCCGGCGCCTTTCAGGGACTTCGACAGGGCGACTGAGTCGGGTGTCTTCGCGGGCACATCAGCCATCGATACCGGGACGGTCGGCGTGGCCGGAGCGAACGACCAGAACAACTCCCTGAGCGTTGTGCCTTGACTGTGGAGGTGGAGAAGAGCTCCGGCGTTCCTGATCGTGGCCTCGATCTTGCCGCGGTGACGAATGATCCGGGCGTCCTGGAGGAGGCGTTCCACGTCGACGGCGGACATGGAGGCGACGATTTCGGGCTCGAAGTCGTGGAAGACCTCTCTGAACGCTGGTCGCTTGCGAAGGATGGTCAGCCAGCTGAGGCCGGACTGAAATCCCTCGAGACACACCTTTTCGAACAGTGTCTGTTCGTCATCGACCGGTTTACCCCATTCGGCGTCGTGGTACTCGATGTAGATGGCAGGGGAAGCTCCCCATGAACATCGGGCCCGGCCGTCCTCACCCTCGACCAGATCCGACATCTAACCGCAGGTTGTTCCTGGTGGCGGTGTTCCAGGAACAACCCCGATTTCGATCGAGGGAGTGGCAGTGAAGGGTGCTGGCGGCTCGTTGCCGGCCGAGACCGGGACTTCGGGAGCCGAGACCTCATCGGCGTCGAGTGGAACCCCCCGAATGCCCTCGAAATCGGTTCCGGTGGTGACCGAGATGCCGCGAGCGTCAGGATCTGGGACAAATGTGGGAGCGACTTCGAGGTACCGGGCAATCCGCTCGGCGCCGAGTTCCATCCCGGGGCCATAGGTGATCAGCGTTTCCTTGGTGGTTGGTCCGTTGTCGATGAGGTCGATCTCGAATCCTTCTGCCCCGAGGGCTCGCTCGACCTCACCGGCCTGGCCGGGCGTGCGGCTGCCGTTGTAGATCGAGAGTCGTACTGCGGCCTCCTCAGCGACGATCGGCTCGGGCTCTTCGCCCCTGAAGACCGCAAGTATCGGCTGGGCCTCAGCCGGTTGCATCGCAAGCACCGCCGACCCACCCGGAGTACGGAACGGCACAGTCGGCAGCACATGGGTGGTGATCGAGTCGCCGCCGAGATTCCTGAAGACCCTGGCGAGCTCGACCATGCGGTCGGTGGTGATTCCGGAGTCGACGGTGAGGTTGTCTCCGGCCGCCCCCAACAGCCGGGCCATTGTTGGTACGTCGGTGATGTCCAGCGTTGCGGTTGCGTGTGTCGCCATCTGCTGGAGGAGGAACTTCTGGCGGGTCGAACGGCCGAGGTCCCCGCTGCCGTCCTTACGCCAGTCCTGACCGTCGTAGAACTCGAGTTTGCGGGATCGGGCGAAAGCCAGTGCTTCGTATCCGTCGAGCACATGGCATCCGGGAGTCTCGATCAACAGACCCGAGCCGGGATCGCGCAGGGCGCGGTCGAACCAGATCGGCACACCGCCGAGTGCGTCGACACCGGCTTGGAAGCCGACGAAGTTGATCTCGGCGTAATGGTGAATGTCGATCTCGAGCACGTTTTGCACCGTGTCGATCAGTCGTTGCTGACCATCTTCACCGTTGAAGGCGCTGTTGATTCGGCCATCACGGGCGGTTCCGTCGATCGGAACCCACAGGTCGCGTGGCAGCGACATGAGATCGACGAGCCCGGTGTCGGTATCGAGCCGAGCGACCATCACGGTGTCGGTTCGTCGTCCGATGACCTCTTCGCCGATGAAGACGTCGGATCCTTCCGAACCCTCCTCGATGCCCTCTCGAGAGTCGCTCCCCACGATCAGCCAGTTGGTTTGGTTCGGATTGTCGGCTGCTGCGAGACCCTCGACTGCCGTGGTGAGGTCGCCAACCTCGGACTGCACCCAGACGATCGATGCTGCGACCCCGAGCAAGAGAGCGACGGTCAGGAATCCCAGTGTGATCAGGAGCTCCTGGGCGTTTGAGCGGCGAGGCCGTTGAGGTCGGCCGCTCAGGCTTCGACGGCGGTTTTGTTGCGAACGAGCGACAACCTGAACTTCGGGAGCGGTGTCGACCGCATCACCCTGTTCGATGTCGGCTTCGGTGTGCGTCAGGACCATGGCGGGTCAAACAGTAGTTTCACCGATCCCGCGGTTGGTGGAGGGCAGATCGGATGTTCACGGTTTTCCTTCGCCAGTGCGAAGAGTCGAATGGCCTACGGCGGGCAAGTAATCGCTCAGGGCCGGCCTCAAGCTGTCGATGACACTATGGAGGTAGTGCGTTTCAGGCGCGTCTCAGTTCTCACCCCTGAAAGGGCTTCGCAAGTGACTTCCCCTACGTATTCCGATGCTGTCGTTGGCCTCGATGATTCTGTCAACGTCCTGCGCCGTCATTGGAAGCTTGTGTCGCTGTTCGCCCTGGCCGGTCTCGCCCTGGGCGCGCTCAGCCTGACCCAACGGTCCGACACCTTTGTTTCTGACTCCCTGGTCGAAGTTCGCCCTCTCATAAGCCAGGGAGACTCCCCCAATCTTGACGCCGCCCGGCAAGTCAACACCGAAACCGAACAGTCCATCGCGGCGTCCC
>JBLYYW010000423.1:0-3646 GCA_048550155.1 Acidimicrobiales bacterium
ACTACCGAAGCGCGGCGAGAACGGTCCTGGCCGTTTCGGCGACGAGATCGGCAGCGTCGTCAGGCGACGCTGCGACCAGTTCTGATAACCCACCGAGGGCATGACGAAGAAGAACTGCGTCGGTCTCGACGGTGAGATCGGCGCTGAACTCACCCTGTTCTACGCCGTCGTGGAGGGCACGGCGAAGCTGTTGCTCCAATGCCTCGTCGAAGCCGCTCAGCTGTTCCCTCAGATCCGGTGGAAGGGCAGCGTGGCTCTGGAGCGTGTGGCCGCCATGGGTGCTGATCGCCGCCACGTGAATGACGATCTGCCGAATCTTGTCGCTGGGTGCCTGGACGACAGCCAGAGCCTGTTCGAGACCGGCGGTGGCCGCAGCGTTGTGATGGGCTGCGGCCTCGGTAAGGATCGATGGGATGTCCGGGAAGTGGTTGTAGAGCGTTTGGCGGGACACGTTGGCAGTTCGGGCGATTTCGATCATGGTCACCCGACTCAGGCCCTGCTCGGAAACGAGGGTGAGGGCTGCGTCGATGATCCGCTGGCGCGCTGGAGCCACCGGTCAATCCGTCGTGGTGTAGAGGTGGACTGACAACGGACCGAACACGATCAACAACCCTAGGATCCACGCTGCTGCCAGGCCGAGTTCAGCGGACGTGGCCGAGCCATCGCACAGGCCTCGGACAGCATCGGCGGCGACCGAGATCGGCTGATACGTTGCGAACGGCTGAAGCCACCCGGGCATCGAATCGGCCGGAGCGAACGCAGTGCTGGCAAGCATGAGCGGGAAGAGCCAGAACATCGACAACATACCCACCATGTCGGGTTGGCGGATCCAGGCAGCGATGGCCGCACCCAACCATGAAAACGCAAACCCGACAGCGGCCGCGAGCGCAATGGCGGCCACGGCGCCAGCGAACGAACTGAACCGATAGCCCATGACGAGGGCCAGGAGCGCCACCAAAACCAGACCTACGACATTCCGAACGGCGTCAGCCAGGGTTCGTCCGGCAATGACTGCGACCTGGCTCATGGGCAATGATCGAAACCGGTCGGTGACCCCTTCGGCCAAGTCGGTGGCCAACCCCAAGCTCGTTTGCTGAGCACCCTGAAGCGCGGTGATCACGAACACGCCCGGTACGAGGAATTGAAGATAGGCGATGTCCGCGCCCGCACCGATGGCTCCACCGAAGACGTAGTTGAACAACACGAGGAAGAAGACACCCATCACCACGGCAAAGACCAGCATCTCGGGTTGGCGAGCCGTTCGGAGGGTGTCTCGCCACAACATCGTGGCGGTGTCCTGACCGGCGTAGCGAAGACGGGTCAGGACTCCGGGCCGGGGCGTCAACGTGGTTGCGGTGGTCACTGGTCCAGCTCCTGTTGCTCCGAAGCCGGGGCTCCGGTGAGGGTGAGGAACGCATCGTCGAGCGTGGGTCGCCGCAACTGGAAGTCAGCGATCGCGACATCGAGGTCCTCGAGCCGCCGAAGCACCGCCAGCGACTGGCGGGCCCCGCCGGTGATCGGTACGTCGACGCGATGACTGTCCACATCAACGACGCTGTCACAGCCCAGCAATGCCTGGGTCGTGACCAGATCGACGTCACCGGCGACCCTGATTTGAAGGACGTCGCTCCCAACCGTCTTCTTGAGCGTCTCCGGTGAGCCGGATGCAACGGTTCGCCCGCGGTCGATCATCAAGATCTCGTGGGCCAGCTGGTCGGCTTCTTCGAGGTACTGGGTGGTGAGCACGATGGCGGTACCCTCCGCTGCCAGAGATCGGATCGACTCCCACACCTCGGCTCGGCTTCGCGGATCGAGACCGGTGGTTGGTTCGTCGAGGAAAAGGGCGACGGGCTCCGCAACCAGGGCGGCAACGATGTCGAGCCGCCGGCGCTGACCACCCGAGTAGGTCGACGCAGGCCGTTCGGCGAACTCGCCCATGTCAAACCGGTCGATCAACTCCCCCACCCGACGCCTTCGGATCGCTCGGGGAAGTTTGTAGAGCCGAGCAAACAACTGGAGGTTCTCCCTGGCGCTCAGTTTCTCGTCCACCGCAGCCGCTTGGCCGGCAAGACCGATGAGGCTTCGAACGGACTCGGGCTCGGCAGCGACGTCGCAGCCGGCGATCGACGCCGACCCGGCACCGATCGACGTCAACGTCGTCAACATTCGAATGACGGTGGTCTTTCCAGCACCGTTCGGCCCGAGCAAGCCCAGGACCTGCCCCGGTGCGACCCCGAAGCTCACGTCATCAACGGCCAGAACTTCGCCGAAAAGCTTCCGGAGCGAGCGGGCCTCGATGACCGGCTCTCTATCTGAAATAGACATAGTGTCCAGTCTAACGGACATATCGTCTATTCACAACCGGTTCGACGGCCTGGGCAACAGCTGCTTCCCTAGACGGTCCTCGGAACCGCTCCGGTGAGCTTGAGGATTCCTCGCATGCACTTGTGACCGAAGTCAGCGGTGGGACCGAACATCAGCGGACAGCCGCCGTCGATGACCCGCATTCCATGCTCCCGGCCATACTCGGTTGCCGCAGTGGAGACGCTCCCACCGCCCGGACCGCGGTGCATCCACACGTCGTGAACGCCGAGCTCTTCACATTCGCGAATCGTCCCTTCCGCTAATTCGGGGCGGGTTCCGATAACCACTGCCTCGACCCCTCCGGGAATGGAAGCCAGATCGGTGTAGCAGACATCGCCTTCCACCTGATTGGCGTTGGGGTTGACAGCGAACACGTCGTAGCCCCGGCTGCGCAGACGCTGGTACACGGTATTGCTGCCGTGCCCCTGTGGGTCCCGCGAGACTCCCGTGACAGCAATCCGCTTGTGTGACAGGAAGTCTGAAGCCGCTTCTTTGATCGGTTGCATGAGCACACTCCTTCTCTTCATCGAACTGATTCCAGCATCGTGGGACACCGGCAGATCCCGGTAGAGCCGAAGGTCAAGCGTGATCGCTCGAGGGGCTTGACGAGTTGACGGACCGGGGGCGCGCAGTCCTTGCCGCCGGTCAGGGCGGCGACCGAAACTCAGGAACCGGAGGTTGAGAACGTCTCGATCGTGGCCCAGGCGTCCTGGGTCAGATGGTTGGCGAGATCGTGCAGGGCGCGGGCGGCGGCGAGTTCCTCGCCCACCCGGGGAACCGATGGGTCGGTCGGGTTGCGGCGGGATCGCCCCCACCCTGCCAGTGACCGGTCCCCCGCGGTCAGATGGACCACCATCTCGCAGTGATCCTCGTCCTCACGGGTTTCGAAGCTGAGCTTCCAGCTGTGCGGTAGTAGTTCTTCCACGGTTCTGATTCTCAGCTCGCTCGATGCGCCAGGAAAGGGGCGAAGGTCACGGCTGCTCGAGCTCGGGCCGCGACAGCGGCCACGTGGCCAACCTCCGATGGCGGGAACCGGCACCATCGTTGTCGCTGGCGACCAGCTCGATGGCCACAGCCGTGAACTCCGCAATGAATCGGCGACCGACAAGCGGGCACGCGACGCCGTTCTTGGTTCGAGCCAGCGTGAGGTGGCCGTTGAACGGTCGCGGATCGATCGAACCGATGTCCCGTGTTGCTTCGAGAACCGCAGAGGCCAGAGTGTCGAGGCCCGAGGCAGGAATGACAACCACCCGGTCTCCGAACGAAGCGACGGCAGGGCCAA
>JBLYYW010000424.1:0-9508 GCA_048550155.1 Acidimicrobiales bacterium
AACTGCTGACGTGGACGCGGTCGGTCGCTTCGAACGCTTGGACCAACGCCGCAACCGCCAGCGAGATCCCGTAGGTTTCGTCGTAGTCGGGATCTCCGGGGAGGTTCTTGACCTCGATGTTCAACCACGTGTCGGAGCAGACTTCCAGGGCTTCGGCCAGCGTCGGCAGCCACTCGGGCAATTCGGAGCTATCGATTTCGCGGACCCGGCGACCGTCGTCGAGATGTACGTCATGGTGAATCACCAACACGTCGTCGGCGGTCCGACGAACATCGAAGTCGATCCCGTCCGCCCCGAGCTTGATCGCCCGTTCGAACGCCTCGAGGGTGTTCTCTCGGATGCGGGAACCGTCCCGACGGGTGCGGGCGCCACGGTGGGCGATCACTCGTGCCGACATTCAGGTAACTCTAATAAGTCGCGGCGGGCGTCGGCACAACGACGTTGAGCGCGTTGGGGAGGTGCTCGAGTCGCAGCGACGTGACCGGGTCCTGGGGCTCACCGTCGAGTTGATAGGGAAAGGGGCGGTCCGAGCTGAGCGTCACTCCGAGGACGTTGGTCCAATGATGCATGCCGTTCTCGTCGGGCAGCCCGGTCGAGCTCCGCAACGCCGTGACCGCGGCGGGAATCAACTTGGCGGCCCCCACAGAATCGAGGGCGACTACAGAAAGCGGGCTGTCGAGGTTCGCTTCGGGGGCAAGGTCGAGTGGCTGAGTTCCAAGAAAGGTGTAGGGGTTCACGTTCAGCGCGACCGCAATCTGGGCGTGATCGATTCTCCGGCCGTCGTCGGCGTTGACCGAAAATCGCAGCGCTCTCCGTTCCGCCGAACCCCAGGTTCGGATCGCAGACCACACAAACCATGCATGGCCGGCGTACCTCTTCAACGGTCCGCGCCGTTCCACCCGGTCGACGACCGCAGCATCGAATCCGACTCCGACGTGGAAGACGAAGGCGCGCCCGTTGGCTGAACCCAACGACGCGGAGACGATCGAACGCTGTGCCAGCGACTCCAAGATCATCCCGGTGGCCTCGACCGCGTCGTTCGGATAGCCGATGGCACGGGCGAAAACGTTGGTCGAGCCGCCAGGGAGCGGAGCGACGGCGGTGGAGGTCCGGAGAAGACCGTTGGCGACCTCGTTGACCGTGCCGTCCCCGCCGAATGGGATGACTACGTCGACCCCTTCACGTTCGAGCTGGTGGGCCAATCGCGTCGCGTGATTGCTGCGGGTGGTTTCGATGATTTGGAGCTCATGATCGGCGGCGAGCGCCTTCTGGATGACAACCCGGGTGCGTGCGGTGACCGAGGACGCGACGGGATTGATGATGAGGGCGAGCTTGATGACAAAAAACCGTAGTCGGAGATTTGACCGGACGGTCAAGAAAGGATCTACGCTCTAGCTTCTATGAAGGTAGCCGTATGCGTGAAACAGGTCCCCGATCCAGCCGACCCCGGGGCTCTTGACCCCGAGACCCGGACCCTCAAACGAGATGTGAAACTCATCCTCGACGAGGCTGACAGCTATGGCGTCGAAATGGCGCTCCAGCTCGTCGACACCGCCGGCGGCGGAGATGTCGTCTTGGTCTCGATGGCCCCCAACAGCGAACGCTCGGGGCTGGCCACGGCCCTGGCCATGGGCGCAGCCTCGGCAACACTTGTTTCCGACCCTGCGCTCGTCGGCTCCGACGCCCTGACCACGGCAAAGGTCCTGGCCAAGATCATCGAAGAACAGGCACCTGATCTGGTGATCGTCGGTTCGGAGAGTTCCGACGGATACACCGGCACGGTGCCCGGACAGATCGCCGGAGTGCTCGGTTGGCCCGCGGTCACTGCGGCCAAAGCGGTCGAGGTGAACGGCTCGGCGATGAGTGTCCAGCGCCAGACCGACGCAGGGTACGACGAGGTCGAGTGCCCATTGCCGGCGGTCATCAGCGTGACCGCAGGGGTCGTGGAACCCCGCTATCCCTCGTTCAAGGGCATCATGGCCGCCAAGTCGAAGCCCGTAGAAGAGAAGACCGTCGCAGATCTCGGCATGACCGCCGATCAGGTCGGCTGGGCCGGATCGGGGCAGGAGGTCGTCGACGTCACCGATGCTCCCGTCCGCGAGGCCGGCGAGAAGATCGAAGACGACGGAGAAGCTCATCTCAAGATCATCGACTTTCTCGAGTCGGTCAAAGCCCTGTAACCAACGCTCATCAACGACTTCGGAGAATCACCAAAATGACACTCGACACCATCTGGGTTTATGCAGAGGCCGACGGCGACACCATCTCCTCCACCACCCAAGAACTGCTGACCAAAGCTCGTGACCTTGCCGACACCGTTGCGGCCGTCTACGCCGGTGACGGTGACGACATCGCCGAGGACGCCGGTGCCTATGGCGCCGAAACGATCTACGCCACGGGCGATCTCGAAGGAGCGCTCGTCGGCGTGCCGGTAGCTGCCGCGATCGCCGCTGCGGTCGAAGCGGGAGACGGCCCCGACGCTATTCTGGTGGGCACCACGTACGACGGTCGAGACATCGCTTCCCAACTCTCGGTGATGCTCGATGCCACGGTGATCACCAATGTGGTCGATATCGAGGTCGATGGCGACACCCTGATCGGGACCGAACCGATCTTCGGTGGCTCCAGCGACATTCGCACGAAGTTCACCGGCGACGGTGTCAAGATCGTCCTCGTTCGTCCGAAGAGCTTCGAGCCGGTTGCCTCCGACGGGGCTGAGGCCGATGTGGAAGACCTCGACGTACCGGACCTCGGGACGGCCGGAGCCGCCAAGGTCACGAACCGTCACGTCGAGGAGTCCGACGGACCCAAACTCGACGAGGCGTCTCTCGTGGTCGCCGGGGGTCGCGGTTTGGGCCAGGCCGAAAGCTTCGCGCTGGTCGACGATCTTGCCGCCAAACTCAAGGGAGCATCTGGCGCATCGCGAGCCATTGTCGATGCCGGGTGGGTTCCGTACTCATCTCAGGTGGGCCAGACCGGCAAAGTCGTCAAGCCCGCGGTGTACATCGCCGCCGGCATCTCGGGCGCCACTCAGCATCTGGTGGGCATGAAGGGCTCCAAGAACATCATTGCCATCAACAAGGACCCCGAAGCCCCGATCTTCGGCATCGCAGATCTGGGCATCGTTGGTGACGTGCACAAGGTGATACCCAAGCTGCTCGAGGCACTCGAACAGCGCTAGCGTCATTCCTCGGCCTGGGGGCCTCGTCATTTACGGCCTTTCGGCGCTGGGGCGCCGAAACGCCCCAGGGGCAGGCCTTGCCGGGTTCAGAAGCTGTTCGAGGAGGTCCTCGGCCTGGGGGCCTCGTCATTTACGGCCTTTCGGCGCTGGGGCGCCTGACGCAAATTGCGTGGCGCCACGACATTCTCGCCATATGTCAGTGCTACGACGACGCCTAGTGTGTTGGCCCGACGACAGAACGGCAGGTCAGCCGTCGAGGCGCGTGACTCCGCGTAGACGAACCACGACCACTTCCACTTCTTCGGGCTCGCCGTCACTGTCTACTTCGACGCGGGTGGCTGGTGCCACCGAGTACCCCAGCGAATCCAGCCCCTCAAAGCTCAGTTGGCCGCTCAGCGGCTGGTCGATGTCCGGATTCCCGTCGTAGCCGAACAGGTCAGAATCCTCGACCAGAGAGATCAGTCGGTTGGCTTCGCGTTGAGGTGAACGGCTTTCGACGACCGAAGTGGATTCCACCATGAGATCCACGAACCGCAGGCGGTCAGAGCCCGCAGCCCCCACGACGACAAGGGTTTGCCGATCGCCTCCGGGCAGGGGTAGCGGGCCTTCGGCCCAGTCGACAAAGACCTCGAATTGGTCGGTCTTGCGAGTCGAGTTCCAGGTGATACGCATCGACGCTCCGTCACCGTTGGGCGAGGTGGTCACGACAACCTCGTCGAACAGTTCGACACCTGGTACCCGAAACGAGGCCGATCTGGTCTCGCCCACAGATGTCGCGTCGACCGTGAACATTCCCGCCGCCTGAAGTGCGGCCGCCATCCGATTGAACGCGGTGGCGTCGTCGAGAGTGGTCGTCATCGAGATCGCAATCTGGGCCAACACCGTGTCGTCGTCCGCCAGAGACCCGACACCAATGCTCACCTCCACAATGTCGGCGTCATCGGGAGTCATCAGGCCTGGCGGAATGGGCACCACGGAGCCGATGGCCAGGGCGAGATCGTCGGTGGGGCCGAGGACCGAGCCGAGTTGCTCGCTGATCGCTTGGAGCCTCGGAGCGGGAGGTTCCTCCGTCGTTGTGGATGATTCGACCTCAGATGATGGCGGGCCGAACGTTGTTGGAGCGGCCGTGGTCGTGGTTGTCGGAGCAGGAGCGGTGGTTACCGGAGGCAGCGTTTCGATGGTGGTGGAGCTGACCGCGTCGGGCTCTTCGGTCCGAGCGAGCGTTCCCGGGTTCGGCGGTGATGTGCAACCGGTGATCACCACGGCGACCAGCCCAGCGATCACCCCGACGCAGCGGGCCCAGGTGCCACTTCGGGAACGAGCACTCATCAGGGCCCGACTCTACAGCCCCCTATCCTGCGGCGATGGGACTGTCCGACCCGGATCTGGATCGCCTCACCCACGAAACCGTGGATCTTCTCCAGGCGTTGATCAGGAACGAATGCGTCAATGACGGCACGGTGGGGTCAGGGTTCGAAGATCGGTCAGCACGACTCCTCGAGTCTGAGCCGGAGGACCCGATACTGCCCCGGGCCGTGCCGTTTCAGCCGACGCCGACAGCTGTGGCTTCGAACGAATCCGTCAGTTGAATTCCGGTCGGGCCCGCCGCCCGCACCTCGACATACTCCCTGCCGCTGGCCGGAATGGGCCACGCCACCTCCATCGCAAGTGCACGTGACTGAGGCGATCCCAACAGGATGAGTCGACCGTCGTCGAGAAGCCGCAAGCGGGGCTGGGTGCCCAGCCACTCGGGGATCACGCAGCCGCGGGCCGAGATCGAACCGGCCCGAACCGGCAAGGGGCGACCGCACGAATCAGCGAAACCGATCTCCGCTCCCGCTCGAAGTCGTGCCAGGTGTTCTTCGACCCGGCCGCGCAGGGGACCCGGTTGACGGGTCCAGCCCGGTCCGAGGTGGATGCGAGTCGTTGGCCAACAAGCTGACCACGAACGCAACGACCTCATCCGGGTGAGCCCGGGGAGCACGCCATCGGAGTCGTGATGCAACACCAGCGAACCGAACAGCTCATCGATCTCGGCCCGCACAGAAGAGCTCAGCGCATAGGTCACCACCGCACCCACCCGACTGAGGGTCGAGGACCACCGCATAGGAACGTCGATGCTGAGAGGTCGCTGAGAGAAACGGGCTGCGGTCTCGGTGATCGTTCGAATGCGATCCGGTCCGTCAAACACGCCGACAGCGACCAGGCGCCGTTGATCCGTGTGCCCGACCACCAACGCACCGCCCGTTCGGCGGCTGGTGACCACGATGTGCAGTGGGCGAGACGGGTCACGGTGCGGGTTCTGATGCCAGCTGTTGGCGAAGGCCGCAATCGGACGGTCAATGCCAATCACCTCGGTCAGACCGTCCACGGAACGAAGCATGGAAATCGTTCTGCGCCTGCTGCGGGGCGGCGAATCCAAATGGAGAGCGCAGCGAACGTCGGCGGAAGCTGCACCGGTGAGTCCGGGCAGATCGCAGATCTTGACCCCTTGATGAACGATCGAGATGTCCGACAGATCAGAATGGGGGTCATCGCTGTTCCAGATCGCAGCCGTGACCAGACCGTTCTCGATCAACTCCTCGGCCTGATCAGCGGCGCTGACGGTTCGTTGAGGCACGACGGCGATGGACATGGCTGGCAGCCTTGCCGGACCTGGCTGTGGGATGCAACCACTCTCTGTGGGACGGGAACAACGTCTCAGCGAATGAACCCGACCCTGGGTAGCGTTGCGTGGTGATGCGCCTTCGCTTCGTGGGAGCTTGCAGTCTTCTGGCTGCGATGCTGGTGGTCGCCGGTTGTTCGGCGCTCGCCCCCACCATCGATGTTGCGGGCGCAGCGGAGCCCGAGGTCGCACGCCCTCCCACTAGCAATCCTCAGCCACCGCCGCCGGCGGTGGCGTTGGCGTCGGGTGTCGCGGCGCCTCGGTCGCACCAGGATGGTCGTGCACCGATTTCGCTCGGGTTCGCCGGCGACACGTCATTTCACAACGGTCTCCACCTCCTGGATCCTCTGGCTGAAGCGGCGTCGGTGCTCTCCCTACCCGACCTCATGGTCGTCAACCTCGAGACCGCCGTCGCCCCGGGCAACATCGGATCGCCGCTGGTCCAGAAACAGTTCCTGTTTCGCTCCGACCCGGTCATGGTCGACCAGATGGCTGAGGCCGGTATCGATGCGGTGACCCTCGCCAACAACCATGCCTTGGACTTCGGTCCGGACGCGCTTTCTCAGGGACTCGAACTCCTGGAGGATTCAGGTATCCAGGCAATCGGGGGAGGGCCCGACGCCGAAGCCGCCTACAAACCGTTGATCGAGACCGTCGGAGATTGGACGGTCGGTATTGCGGCCTTCTCACGAGTGCCGTGCGATTGGGCATGGAACGGAGAGAACTTGCGACCCGGGGTTGCGTGGGCGTGTCCACAGTTCATGGCCGAGGCTGACGGCGTCGTGAGCGCGCTGGTGGACGACGTCGACCTCGCAGTTGTGATGGTCCACGGCGGCACCGAGGGGCAGCTGTGCCCGGATGAGACGATGCGGAGCCTCAATCAGCATTGGGCCGACATGGGGGTCGGGCTGGTTGTCAACAGTCATCCGCACGTGGTGCAGGGTGTGAGCTCCATCGCCGAGACCGTGATCATCAACTCGCTCGGGAACTTCGCATTTCCGCCTTCGTTTGGGCTCACCGCCAACTCAGGGATCTTTCTGGCCACCCTCACAGAGCAAGGTCTCCTGGTCTCGGTGGAACCGTTCGTGAGTGAAGGTGGCATCCCTCGCACGGGAAGCCCGGAAAGACGTCAGTCCATCCTCGCCCAGATCGACACCTACTCCGATGGCTGGAGGGTGCTGTCCGATGGTCGACTTGTCCAGGACACCAGCTGGACCGGGGCGTGCGCTCTCTGATTCAGGGCTTGGTAAGCGACCGGTGCGAAAGTCAGTGGGCGCAGCCGTTGCACGGCACCGGACCGAAGTGGGTCACGTGTTTGGTCCAGGCCCTCCCGTCATAGAAGCGCTGGTGGTGCAGGTTCTGAGGATCGACATACCAACCGGCGGCTTGCGTCCGGGTGGCAGCCTCGGTTTGGGGCTCTTCCAAGGTGGTCATTTGAATCGGATCGGCGCAAATGCGATATTCCTTGAGCGGTTCAGGCCACGAGGCTCCTGGCCGGAGCATGGGCCGGCAGCTTCCCCGCTGCTTCGCGGCGGGTGAGCTCGGCCCGACCCTCGGGGCACTGCGCTGCAAACGGGCACCACCCACACAACACGCCGGGGCTGGCCTCGAACTCGTCGGCGGCGCAGGCGGAGGACAGGTTGGCCCATGTGGTCGAGAGTTGCCCGATTGCGTCATCGATTTTGACCTGAGTGACCGGGATGTCCACGATCGACTGCTTGAGGTAGATGAGCCGAGCCGAGCGTGGCATCTCTCCGGTTTCGGCATACAGGGCTGCCGCGTAGAGCAAAACCTGTTGGATCTTGTCGTCGCGCCAGCGGATTCCCGGCAGCGTGCCTGACTTGTAGTCGGTCACCACCAGTTCGTCGTTCACCTGATCGACGCGATCGATGATGCCGACGAAGGGCACGTCACCCAGAACCGTCCGAACCTTCTCCTCGGTCGAGACAACCTCGACATTGGCCGGATCCTCGAGCTCCCACAACCCCGCGATGCACTGCCAGGCGTTCCATCGAAACGCACGGGCGTCGTCGGGGTTCAGCTCCAACGAGACGTAGTCCTCGTCCAGCGCGAATTCGTCCCACAGCGATCTGGCCAACAGCTTTGCGGCATCGAGGGTGCGCTCGGAGGCCTGGCGCTGACAAAGGTGCTCCAGGACCAGATGAGCGAAAGAGCCGACCAGTGCCGCTTCGCCGGAGGGCTCGGGCAAACGATCCACGTACTTGAACTTCCAACGCCGCGGGCACCCGTCGAACGAGGAAGCCGACGACGGGGACAGATATTCAGGTAGCTCAGCCACGTTGTCCATTATCGGGCATGGGTGTGACAGAGACTGGGAGGCTGGCGGTCAAAGAGCATCAGAACGGCATGTCGACGCCGCCATAGCCTCCACCACTACGTCGGTTCGATCTCCGAGACTGCTGGGGTTGACCGAGTCGGCTGCCCATCAGCATGCTGATGATCAGGCTCATCGCCATCTTTCCGAACGCACCGCTCATCCCGCTACCGCGTTGCTCAGGTTCATGTCGCTGGCGGGGATTGCGCTTGGGGAGCGGCCTGGGCGGCTGGCCCTGGCGCCGGTACTGATCGTCTCGTTCGGCCGGACTCATCGTCGGCGGCGGCGGGGTCGGGGCCGGAGGCTGAGGCGAGGATGAACCGTCGTCGTCATCGTCGACGAACGGGGGTGGAACCCGACCGGTGAGCTTGGCTTCGATCACCTCGAACTGCCACTCGGCCTTGTCGATCTGATCGTCGAGAACATCGATCTCTGCAACGGTCGACGCGTTTCGGATCTCGTTGGAGACATTCTGATACGCCGCTGAGGCTTCCTCATAGATCGAGATCAGCTCAGGGTCCTTTGCTTCGATCACGTCGTCGCCAAGCTCGATGACTCGATCGGCGTTGGCTTTGAGCTGTTCGATGATCTCCAGGCGATCGGTCTCGAGACTCTTTGCTTCGGCCGCCCTGGTCTTTCTACGGCCTCTCAGCATGTTGAGCACAAAGAACCCGGCGATCACCAGGAGGATCGGCACGATCCAGGGGAAACCGCCGCCTGAATCAGGGCTTTCGAGTCCTCCGGCGGCATCGTTTCCGAGGTTGGCCAGGTATTGATCGATTCCGCCGGCGATGTCCCCTCCGCCAAAGGTCTGGGTGATGTCGTCGGTCAGTGACGCCGCCGCGCTGTTCACTCCTCGGGCGAAGACGCTGGCGTTGGTGAGCACGATCACGGCGCCATAGCTGCTGCCTCTGCTCTTCAATTCGGCGAAGATCTCCTCCGCAGTGGCCGAGGACTGGCTGTTGTTGTCCAACCGGACAAAGGCAACACCCTTTTGGTTGGCCCGCTCGATCGCAGCCTCGGTCTCGGCGGTGACAGCCCGTTCGAGGTAGAACCCGTTCTGTTCTATCTCATCGACGATCGCTTCGATGTCGACTGTCTGGGCCAGTGCGCCGCCTCCGGTGGTGAACAGCGCAACGCCCAGGATTGTCGCTGTAAGTGTCGCCCATAGATTTCTTCGCATGTCGGCAGTCTATTGCCGAACAGTTAGACGATGCCGAGAAGGTCCGGCTCGTCGGGCAGGATCGACGCCGCTTCGACGCCCAACCATTCCTGGGCCAGAGATCCCAGATATGCGTCGAAGCCGGTGGTCATGACCAGGTTGCCG
>JBLYYW010000425.1:0-3326 GCA_048550155.1 Acidimicrobiales bacterium
GCCGTTCCTGGAGGAGCCTGGATACCCCAGAAGCGGTCCGCGCCGCCGAGGATGCGCGCTGACCACGACCCCTCTAGTCAGGGTCGAAGACATCGTCGGTTTACTCGCCAAGAGCCGAGCGATCTCAAATCCAACGACTCCCGAGAACCTGAAGCTCTACGCTGGCCGCATGAGCGAGCGCAATTACCCCCTGTCCGAAGTCATCTCGATCGAGAACCGTGATCATGTTGCCGTCGTGTGGCTGGATCGCCCGGAGAAACGCAACGCCATGGCCCCAGAGTTCTGGACCGAGTTTCCGTTAGCGATGGAGGCACTTGGGAACGACCCCGATGTGCGCGCCATCGTGATCGCAGCCAGGGGAGCATCGTTCACAGTCGGACTCGACCTGATGGCGTTCGGCCCTGCCGTCATGTCCGGCGACATCGCCGCCATCAGTGGCACGGCCTCCCCTTCCGAGGTTGCCAAACGGCTCAACACCTATCACCAGATCAAGCTGATGCAGCGCACCTTCACCTCAATCGCCGACAACACCAAGCCGGTCATCGCGGCCATCCACGGGCACTGCATCGGTGCCGGGGTCGACCTGACAACGGCATGCGACATCAGGCTGGCAGCCACCGATGCGACCTTCTCGGTTCGGGAGACCAAGATCGCCATGGTTGCGGATGTGGGGACCCTGCAACGCCTGCCCTACATCATCGACCCGGGCCGAGTCGCCGAACTCGTCTATACGGGCCGCGACTGGGATGCCGCCGAGGCGCTCGAGATGGGATATGTAACCGGGGTCTATGACGACGCCACCGCGGTGCAAACAGCAGCGATGGCGATGGCCAACCAGATCGCGGCCAACTCGCCGCTGGCCGTTCAAGGGAGCAAGGCCGTGCTCAACGCATCGCGGCAACGCAAAGTCCACGAAGACCTGGACACAGTTGCACTGTGGAACGCGGCGTTCCTCTACTCGGACGATCTTGGCGAGGCGATCTCTTCCTTCATTGAGAAGCGTCCTCCCAACTACAAGGGCCAGTAACCCATCGGTGCGCTGGGTTTGAGGGTCGTTGCGTTCTCGGATCAGTACCGAGCCATTGCCGACCTCTATGGGATGACGTCGGCAGAACTGGAGACGCGGGATCGCAGCCACCCACGGCAGCGATGGTTCGTACTCGATGGATCGACACCACTCGCCGCAGCAACGGCAGTCAGCCGTCCCGACGATCGAACGTTCCTCGCGTTCGTCGGAGACGTGACCGGGTACGGCCCCCTCGTCGGCACGGTTGCCGACGAGCTTGCCGAGGACCTATACACGACGGTTGCCGAGACCGACCCGTCTCGAGATGCCGTTCTGCGCGGTGCCGGGTTCGAAACTGAAGTGACGACAGAGCGCTTCGAGATCCGATTCGAGACCGCGCGAGCCGCCCTCAGCAGGTTTCGGGTCCCGGTCGGGTTCGCCTGCGAGCCGGCAGGTGATGTCGATGAGGAGCAGTTGTTCTCCCTAGACAATGCCATCCGCAATCTCGTGCCGGGCTTGGATGGATGGCAAGGCAACCGAGAATGGTTTCGGGCCGAGCTTACGGACCCTGCCGCCTATCAGGTGGCGATCGACCTAGGCACGGGCACCTACGCCGGCCTCGCTCGCATGTGGCGCAATCCCAACGGGGCACACTTCGGTCTTGTCGGTGTCGATGCGGCTTACCGACGATTGCGGCTTGGCCCCGCCCTCCTCAATCGAGTCATCCGGGAGGCTGCACAATGGGGACACCGGACCTTCACTGCCGACGCTGCGTTGACCAATCGGTTGGTTCACCCCCGGCTGCTGGGACTCGGAGCAACAAGTCTGGGGAAGACAACGCAACTGGTGCTTCGCCGCTAATGCTGTGCAGTTGCCATCCGTTGCTACGCGGGACCGTCCCCCGTGATCGCAACCACTGCAATCAGAATGGCAAGGACGGCGGTAGTCGGACCGAACACACGCTGTTCCGTACGGCTCGCCGAGGCGAGGTTGCCAGCGGTATTCAGAACCATGAACCCGGCCAGTACCCATGTCACCGTGCGCAACGCACCCTCGGGAACGGGGGTCCAGCTGGTGACGCCACCCTGGGCTAGTACGACGGAGGCGGCCACCACCAAGACCACCGCGGCCACGCCACTGCCGAGTCGCAGTCGCGTGGGAAGCCGTCGATCGTGCCGCCCGCCCCACGCCATGTCACCCCACGGGGCTCCGGCCGCAATCGCAAGCTGAAATATCGCAATGGCACCGAGCAGAATCGCTGCCACCACCGCTGCTAGCTCCGTCACGTTCCCCTCCTTGTCGCAACCCTGACATCGTACCGATCTGCTCACGCCACACAGCTGCGTTTTCAACCCATCCAGCGTTTGCCAGTACTAGGCCACGACGGGACGGGGACGCCCAATGGTTGGCTAGTCACAGCCGCGGACACTGATTGTGGCCGCACCGCCACGCAATGCGATGTAGCTTGGGCTCGGGGTCGACAGACGATCGGCAGATGAGCAGTTGCTGACCTTCGGGTAGGTATGCAGCAGGGGCAGATGATGACTACCGAAATCAGATCCAGAACCACGATCAACGTGGCATTGATCATTGGACTCGGTGCGCTCCTCCGCCTTGTCACTCTCGGATCGCAGAGCTACTCGATGGACGAACTCTGGGAACTGAGCATCGTCAACCTCCCGGTCGGTGACATCGTCGGCATCGGCGACGGGTTCCCACCTCTCTTCCACGTCATCTTCCGCGGGCTTCTCGTCGGCGGAGTCGGCGACATGGCGGGCCGCCTCCTGTCCGCAATCCTTGGCATCGTCACCATCTGGGTGGCGTGGCGCATGGGAAAACGGATCAGCCGCCCGGTCGGGATCGGAACCGCCTTTGCGGTGGCGATCAGCCCGCTGCTGGTACTCCTCTCACAGGAAGGGCGCGCCTATGGGTTATTCATCCTCCTGGCCAGTCTGCTGCTGCTCGCAACCTCAGAAGCGCTCGACGACGGCTCGACCCGCGCCTGGGTCTTCTTCGGAATCGTCGCAACCCTCGGCCTCTACAGCCACTACATGTTCACCCTGGCTCTCGCCAGTGCCGAGATCGTGCTGTTGTGGAATCTCGCCCGCAGCTCGACGTGGCGACGCTGGATCGTCACGCATGCCTGGATGACGGTTGCGCTCATTCCTCTCGCCCTCATCGCCATCGAGGACTTCAAGCTGGATGCCGCCAACGACTACTCGAGAACCGTCGATCTCCCCGCGATCGGTTATGCCGGTCTCTCGCTGTTTACCGGCCTCACCCTCGGTCCCTCCGCGAGTGCACTTCACACCATGCCGAC
>JBLYYW010000426.1:0-12527 GCA_048550155.1 Acidimicrobiales bacterium
CGCCATGCTCCGGGCCGACCCGAAGGCCCGAGTCCGTGAAGCAAGGGCCGCCAGGCCCGAAGCGAGAACACGGACGCAAAGGGCCGAAGGCGAGGCATGAGGCCCCCGGAGGGAATTACAGCGTTCCGAGGCGATCCAGGGGCCAGAAGAGGAAGAACGCACGACCGATGACGCGATCGTCTTCGATGGTTCCGAATCGGCGGGAGTCAAGGCTTTGATCACGATTGTCGCCCATCATGAACAGTTCCCCTTCAGGGACGGTGACCGGACCGAAGTCTCCGAAACGATTTCCATCCAGGTAGGGCTCAACCAACAGCTGGTCGTCGATGTAGATGCTGCTGTCCCGTCCTTCCACGGTTTCGCCCGGCAGACCGATGACTCGCTTGATCAGATCGCGGATCTCGCCCGGCTGGTCGTCGGGCCGTCGGAAGACCACCACATCGCCGCGGTTGACATCATGGAGTCGATAGCTGACCTTGTTGACCAGGATTCGGTCATTTTCGAACAGTGTTGTCTCCATCGACTCGGACGGGATGAAGAATGCTTGGAATACGAAGGTGCGAAGGATGATCGCCACCGCGACAGCAGCTCCGAGCACGACGACCCACTCGAGAATGTTTCGGGCCAGACTCTGAGGGCTGTCCTCTTCGTCTTGTTCGTCTTCACTGGCCTCGTCTGGGTCTCCTGGTCCAGTGACGGGGCCGGGGTTGTCCGACGGTGTCGTCGCTGCTGTGTCTGACAAGTCGGCGACGGGCCCAGCTTCGGGCTTCGGGATGTCGACCGGAGCGACGGTGTCCTTCTCGGCTCCTGACTGATCAACGACAACTTCGGCCGTAGCCGGAGCGAAGACCGCCGGATCGGTGTGGGAGATGACGGTCGACGCTGTCAGCGGGGCCGATGGCCCTGGAGTGGAAAGCTCGGTTTCGGACTCGTCCGCCATGCCTGGTTCGGTTGTCGAGAGTTCGGTCCCTGCGTCCTCCTGAACAATCTTCTGGGTGTTGAGCAGGGCTGCGACCAGAGCCTCACCGTGATGGACCGCCTGGAGCGCCGGCGACTCGGCTGGGTCTTCCGGTTGGACGGAAGCGTCCCCAGATAGTTCCTCGGTCACCAGGACAGACTAGTCGGCATAATGTGCGAGAACGCGCCGCGCTGCTTCCGCTGCGAGCACGTCAGCGGTGACACCGCTACCGGTGATGTCGTCGCTGGAGATCACCTGAGCCGATGGTCCGAGCTGGAGAAGCAAGCGTTCGAGGAAGGCCGGCGACGCGACCGCCAGAGTTACATCCATGGTGTCCTCGTCGATCTCGACCATCCGGACGATCGGGATGCTCTCTTTCACCCAGTGTTGCCCGGGCCCTAGACGCAGCGTCACAGCGGGCATCTCACCGCGGGACCTGAACAGGGTTCCTGCCGGGCTCAGTTCTGCGTCGGGGATCGGATCCGATCCTGGCTCGGCGGCCTCGATCTCGAGAATCCTGTCGAGGCGGAACGAACGGTCGTCGTGTGCCTGGCGGCAGTATGCGTCGACGTACCAGGCTCCACCGGCCGAGCGGACCCGACGAGGAGCAATCGTGCGGCTTCCCGTCTGGTTCTTGCTCTGGTTGAAGTAGGTGATCGTGAGCTCCTCGCCAGCTTCGGTCGCCGCACGCAATCGCGCCAGCCGATCCGAGGGGGCGTCGCCAAGCTGAATGTCCAATTGGCGATCGGGGACCACACCGGTGGCGTCGGCCAGCTTCTGAAGGGCGCTGTTGAGGGAGCCATCGGCGTCTGCTCCGTCGATTCGCCGCAAGGCATCTGCGGACGACAACAACGCCAAGGCCTGGCCGGTGGAGAGCTGGAGCGGCTTGGAGAAGTAGTCGGCGAAGAGGATCGAAACGCGGTCCTCGTCGATCTGAACCTCGATCAGAGCGTCCGGGCTGTAGGGGGGAACACCCACGAACGAGAGGGTCTCCAGCGTCTTGAGCACCTGTGCCTCGCTCTGACCGAAACGCCCTGCGATTTCCGCAATGGTCGATCCGGGGTTGTCGATGATCCAGGGAACCATCGCCAGAACAAGCCGAATTGCGTCCGAGGCCTTGCGTGGACGGCTCACGATTCGGCCCGTTGGGCTGAGCCTTCGAGCAGCGCGACGATCCCAGCTCGAACCTCGGGCGGGCCGAGGATCACTGCGTCGTCCAACCATTCGAGTGCGAAGCTAATAGCGGCGTCGACGGCCCGAGCCGAGAGCACAAAGACGCTCCCGGCTCGACCACCGAGAACGTGGGTCCGAACCGGATCGTCTCCAACCCGTTCGGCAACCGGTGCGACCGCAGCTTCTGCGACAAAAAGCTCGACCTGCACTGGTTCGGAGGTCCCGATCTCCCACGGCCGCAGCACGCCATGATCGACATCGAGATCGACCGGTTCGACGAACTCGCCTTCGAGTTGCTCTACCACTGCCATCCGATCAAGTCGAAAACTGCGCTGTTGGCCCGCGGAACGATCGAGTGCTCGGAGGTACCACCGTCCTCGTTGAAAATTGAGCGACCAGGGCTCCACAACCCGAGAGGTGATCGCTCCGGTGCTCTTCCGGTAGTCGAACCGGAGCGGCGTTCGGCTCTGGATTCCGTGGAATACGTCCAGCAGGACGCTGTCGGCGGGAAGCTCTGAGATCGGGCTCTCGAACCCGACACCGGCGGCATCGGTTACACCCAGACCCCCAAGTTTCCAGAGTGCCTCTTCGTCGGTCGATCCGAACTGGACCGCCAACGTTGCGACGTGCAATGCGGCCAGCTCGGCCGGTGTGAAGGTTGCCCCCTGCAGGTAGTACTTCTCAGGTGGGATGCGGTATCCCTCGATGTCGGAGTAGGCAATCGGTTGGACTTCCAGAGGAATACCGACCTCTCGGATCAGTTCCTTGTCCCGCTCGAAGGCCCGACGAAACGAGTCGTCGTTGTCCGGATATCCCTCGACCTTTTCCCGTAGTTCAGACCGGGTCAACGGGCGTCCTGCATCGAGCAGAATGGCTGTGAGATTGAGGACCCGTTCGGTCCGATCGATCTTGGTCACCATCCGCGCAAGCCTAGGGCCGACACGACCTATCGGGGGGCCATCGGGTCCGTTGATCGACGCGTGCTGGCCAGCAGGGCAATTTGGCCTTGTGACAGGGCCAAACAAACGCGATACAGGTGGTTGTCGTGCCCCCGCTGCACCTCCCGCTACGTATTCAACAGTCGCTCGATTACCGGATTGAGTCCCGGCGCTGGAACAAACGCGCCTTCGGCGCGGTGGAAGCGGTCGACGTCGGCTCTGCAACCACGATCTTCGTGGATGTTTTCGATACCGTGCTTTCGAGACGGATTCTGGGCCACGAACCTGCCGTTGACGTCGTCGCCCGAGACCTCGGCGAGACGTATCGACGGCTCCGCCTGGAGGCAGCAGCGCATTTCGATCGACTCGACCACATCTGCGGTTGGGTTGCCACCGAACTCGGCGATGTCGACGAACGGACCCTTCTGGCTCTCGAGGAACGTGCAGAGGCAGCGCTCTCGAGCCCCATCCCCGGTGCAGCTGATTGGCTCGCCAAACTTCGCCGGGCCGACAAGCAGATCGTTTTCGTGTCCGACATGCATCTCTCCCCAACGGTGATCGGCGAACTGCTTCGCACGCATCACCTGCTCGAAGACTCCGACCAACTCGTGGTCTCTTCCGATTGGGGATCCACCAAACGGTCAGGGGCACTGCTGGAGTTGGTGTTGGACAAGCTCGGGCTGGATCCGTCCGAGGTGGTCCACGTGGGAAACGATCTGGTAACCGATGGTGTCATGCCCCGACGCATCGGTATCGATGTGATGCCTGCAGCGACTGGAAACCCCACCCGGTTTGAACAGATCGCCAGCGACTACGGACCACGGACCGGCGGAGTCAGTGCAGTCGTCGGTGGGGCTGCGCGACGGGCCCGGCTCAAGCGTCAGCACGAAGACTCTGCGTCGAACCGAAAGCTGATCGAGGTCGCAACCGGAGTCGGAGGAATCGTGGGTGTCGTCTTCGCACTCTGGGTACTGCGGCGGGCGCGCGAACTCGGAATTGAGCGACTGGTTTTCGTCGCCCGCGACGGCGAGATCCTCATGCGCATCGCTGAAGCGCTTCCCGGTGGCTACACCGAGGGAATCGAGTTGCGCTACCTGCATGCGAACCGACGGACGGTCGCACTGGCCCAAGCTGCGAGGGAGGGAGTCGAGGAGTGGATCGAGCGTGGTGTCGCATCGGACACTTCGCGCCTTCTCGATGGTCGGAGTCGGGTGCCCTACCGAAACCTGTGCGAACGGGTCGGATTGAACCCTGGACAACTGGCCAACTTGGTTCCTGCGCTTGAAGACATCCCCGCAGATGAGCCGTTGCCCGAAGCACGAGTGAACCTCTTCATCGCAGCGCTTCGCGACCGGTCTGTCCAGGCAGAGATCACGCGCGCCGCCCAGAGTAGGGCGAACCTTGTAGCCGACTATTTCTCTCAGATGGGGCTGGCCGAAAGCGGCACCGGGCTGGTTGATGTGGGCTGGACAGGACAGCTGGCCGAGGCAATCGGTCAGATCGCCCAACCCTACGACGAGGGCGAGCCCATCAGCTTTCACCTCGGGTCGATCCCGACGTCTCCGGCACCCCGCGCCAGAATCGAGGCGTTGATCGACGAACGCAAGGCGGGAATCGATGGGCTCGTGGTGTGTGTCGAGACGTTCACGGCCTCCGGCGCACCCCCGGTTGTTGGGTTCGAGCGTTTGGTCGATGACCTGGTGAAGCCAGTCTTCGGAGGAACTCCGAGCGTCGACCCGGCGCGGGCAACCCTGCACAACGCCATGGTGGAGACCGCCCGTCAAATGCCCGATGCCGGGCAGTTCGCTGCCTGGGCCGACCTGAAGAGCACGAGCGTGGAAGAGTTGTTGAGCGCGTTGCTGGGAACGTTGTGGCAGCATCCAACACGGGCCGAAGCGACGGCTCTCGCTGCGTTGCTGTTCGAATCAGATGACGCCGGTCGTGTCGTTTCCAGCCTCGTACAACCTATTCGACCAGGTCGTAAATCGGCGAGGAGACCGTGGGGAGCTGGTTCGATAGCGATCTCCAGCCTCCCGGTCCGCGTAGTCGGTTTTGCCCGCCAAGAACTTCGTAAGCGCTGCTGACAACTGCTCCAGAGCCTCGTACACTCACCACTTGGAGTGAGATTCACGCGCGTAGTGCGTTATTGAGGTATGCCTCCGATACGAGGCGGGGAAGGTTTGGGTTGTGGCGATGACGGAGACGAGCGAACTGCCGGCGTCCCCCAACGGCTACGGGGCGCAGTCCCTTTGGGACTCAACGAGGGTCGCGGCGGGCAGCGCGCTTCGCACAATGCCGTTTTGGCTGCTCGCTGGGGTGCTGGCGTTCGTTGCAGTCGGTCGACTCACGACCGGTCAGACTGCAAGTCCGGTGGCCACAGCCGAACTGGGGCTCACTGAATCGGTCGTATGGCCGTTCTACGAGGTCGTCCTTTCCGAAGCCTACGCAGCAGCCGTGGAAGCACAGGCAGCGGTCGAACAAGAACTTGGTGACGCTCTCGTAAGCTACGAAGTCCGCCGTCCTCAGAGCATCGGACTGGTGGAAATCCAGGTCACAGCTTCGTCGGCCAGCCAGGCTCAGCGAGGTCTGGAAACCGCAACCGATGCCGTCGTGGCCGCTGACCTTGACCGGCTGACCGGACGACTGGCTGAAGAAGCCGACGCTCTGCAGACGGCTGAGGCTACGGCAACCGAAGAGCTGAACGCAGTTGTGACCAAGATCGATTCGGTCACCCAACAATTCGATCCAGATCAGGAACGAAGCGAGCGGCTTGCCCTCGAACAGGAGCTCGAACTTCTCGAAGCCGAGCGCAGGTCGATCCAGAACACCCAGCTTCGGGCCCGAGAACAGCTGGCTGAACTCGAGATCGAAGTGAATACCGCAGCAACCCGAATCGACGTTTCCAGTGTGACATCGCAAGAGTCGTCAAGCCGATCCCTCCAGTTGGCTGCTGCGGTGGGCACTGCCATTGCTGCAGCACTGGCACTGAGTGTGCTGTCCCGAGAGCAGGGGCGGATTCAGAACCCGGCCCACGTGAGGTCGGTCATGGGACTCCCCACCCTCAGATTCCCCGACACCCCCACCACAGCGGTTGCATTGGCCAGGCTGCTCCAGGCATTGAGGGAGGAATCAGGGGCGCGAATAGTCGGAATCGCCGCCATTCCCTCGGGAGCCGACAGCGCCCACGAGCTTTCACTCGCTTTGAAGTCGATCGGCGAAGACGTACTGGTGACAGAGTTCGGGTTCGAGTCCGACGAGCGCACGGGGCTCGCGTTCTGCGTGCTCGACCCCTTTGATGAAACCACGATCGACGCTCAGATGGCATGTGACTCGGTGATCGTCGTGGCCCGCGAAAAGGCGACCCGAATGTGGAAACTGCGAAACAAGATTCAACAGCTCGAGGACAGGGGCCTGCCCGTCCAAGGGGTACTGCTGCGACGTGTGGACTAGGAGTGTGCAAACTCCCGGTCGGCTTCTGACCGGTCTGCTGTTCGCCCAGCTGGTCGGTGCGATGGTTGACTTCGGTGCGCTCGGGCTCACCTCAGCCGACGGCCTCGACAAGGGAAAGTGGCTGATCCTGGCACCCGGCCTTGTCTTGGGCCTGCACCTGCTCACAACATCAGCTCAGCTCTCGAGGTGGTTGCTCAGCGGGCCGATTGTCGTTCTGATGATGTGGTTTGGCTGGTCCTTTTTGGGTGTCGCCTGGTCAGTTGACGCTCGGGCCACCGTGCTCCAGATGATCGTGGCGCTCACGACAACGGTGACAGCGTTCTGGTGGGTCCGCTCGTTCGGTCGATCCAGCTTCGCCCGAGTGTTCTGTGCTGCCGCAGCACTCGTCCTGATCGTCGGTCTCATGCATGACCTCATACCTGCGCTCCGCCCTTTCCTACCTGTCGACACGTCCCAGGCCCAGATCGGCCCCGATACCGGCAGAGGTGCAGGTCTCACTCCGGGTTTCAACCAGCTCGGCTTTCTGGCGGGTGTCACCGTGATGCTGCTACTACGGACTCGGCCCCGAAACCCGGTCGAGAGAGTGCTCGCCTGGAGCCTGGCCGCGGTCGCCTGCGCCGCAATGGCCACGTCGGGCTCCCGCTCGGTCGCCGTCTGCACAATCGCAGCCGTGGCCATTCAGCTGGGGGCTGCGTCGTCGCCGATCGCTCGTCGACGGGGCATCGCGGCCTCGGTTGCCGCGGGACTGCTGGCAATCAGCGTGCTGGGGGCCGCCGGGATCCGGACACCGTTTCAGGCCGGCCGATCCCTCGACTCGCTCAACGGAAGGGCGGCGGTGTGGTCTCACGCTCTTGGACTTATCGAGGACAAGCCGTTGGCCGGGTACGGCATGATGTCCGGAGATGAGATCTGGGCTCAAGCGCTCGCAGCGGGCCGAACCGTCTTCGATGCCGGGGATACCCACAACATGACGCTCGAGATCCTCGTCGGTTCCGGCACCATCGGGTTGGCCCTGTTTGGATCCGCGTTGGCGTGGGCGGCGTTTCGAGCCTGGGCAACCGGCAGCGCCGACGCGTTCGGCTTGTTGTTGCTGCTGACTCTCGTGGGGTTGACCGAGGCGCTCGTAAGCGCAGCAGGCCTGGTCTATCCAGTTCTGGGCCTGGTCATGGGCCTGCTCGCCGTCGATCAGACCGCCCGACCATGGCCAAACGGCCGGGGCGGCAATCCCGGGGCTCTGCTCCGCGACGATACACACCCTGAGCCGGTGGGGAGCCCGGCATGACCGCACACCAACCGAGCCGACTTCTGGTGATCACCCCTGCCCACAACGAGCAGGCAACGCTCGGCAATCTCGCCCAATCGATGTCAGAGCAGACCGTCCGGCCGGATCTCTGGGTGATCGTCGATGATCGCTCGGTCGATGACACATCGCTCGTTGCCAGCGCCATCGAGGCCGAGCACGGTTTCGCAATCTCAATCCGTGTTCACAACCATGCTGACAACGACCGCCACTTCACCGGGAAGGTTGAGGCCTTCCGAGCTGGCTATGACCAGTTCGCCTCCGATGACGTTGACTTAATCGCCTGTGTCGATGCCGACGTGATTCTCCCCAATCACTATTTCGAACGGGTCCTCAAGGAATTCGAGGCCGATCCCAGCATCGGAGTCACCGGCGGCGTCTATATCGATCCGCTCGGCCGGGTTGGACGACACGGTGGTGGATCGGTCCCAGGTCCCGCCCAGACAATCCGCCACCAGACCTATCGTGAGATCGGCGGCTACCGGGCTCTGCCACGCGGTGGCGAGGATGCGCTCGCCTGTGCATATGCCCGCTTCAGGGGTTGGAAGACAGGAGCCATCGAGGACCTTCGATTCCGTCATCTCCGTTCTCAAGGCACCGGCGGTGGCCAGACCAAACTCCGGGCTGCCTTCGACCACGGTCGCCAAGACTGGGACGTCGGAATCGGTCCATTGTTCGAGGTGGTACGGATGGTGCCGCGCATCCAGCAGCGACCGTACGGGTTCGTGGTTCTATCCCGCCTCGCCGGCTACCTCGTCGGTGCGATCAGAAGAACGAGACAAGTCGACAACGACATTCTGAAATTCAGCCGGAGCGAACAGCGCCAGCGTCTTCTTTCCCCGGTGCGTCGGTATGTCGGTCGCTCCTGAAAAGAACGCCAGAGCCGGGACCCAAACCCCGGTTGGGATCCGCTGGTCGTTGGGTCCCCGGGCGGCTGTCGTTTTCGGCGCCACCATCACCGGCACCGCAGTTCGGTTTGTCGTCCAGATCGTCTTGATTCGCTGGCTGGGGACTGCGGCATTTGGTTCGTTCGTGTTCGCACGCCAATGGGGCGAGCTCCTGGCCAAGCTCCCCGATCGCGGCTACGTATTGGGAACCGTCAGGTTCATTCCTCGATACCTGGCAGCCCACGACCATCGCAGACACCACGGTCTCCTCCGACGGGCCATTTTCGGTACGGTCCGGTCGGCGATCGCATTGGCTGCAATTGCCGCCCTCATCGGGTTCATGCTGGGCCACGACACTTCGCTTCTCGTGGGGTTCACTCTCGCTATCGCCATCTCGCTGGCCGGGCTGCTTCGAGCCGCGCTCCAGGGCAGCCACCACTACATGTCCGCGACGGTCATCACCGAACTCGGTCAGCCGTTACTCATGTCGGTCGGTTTCGCCGTCCTGTACTGGGTTGGCCAGCTGTCGGTCCTGACCGCGCTGGGCACCGTCTTCACCGCATGGCTCCTCATTTCTGGATTCCAAGCCCAGCTTCTGCGGACTGTCACTCCGCCGGCGGTGCTGGCGAGCGATCCGAAGTACGAGGACGAGGAGTGGAGCCGATCGACCCGCCAGCTCTTCCTGGCCCAGCTCGGCATCGGTGTCATCAATATCTCCGACGTTCTGATCGTTGGCATCACAGTCGGCACCGTCGAGGCGGGTATCTATGCGATCGCCACGAGGATCGCGGCCATCGGGCGGATCGCCAATGCAGCGGTCGAGAGCCTTGTCTCTCCACAGATTGCAGGCGCTGCGAACGACGTGACCAACAGACGCGCAACGATCCAAAGGACGATCGACTCGGCCATCAGGATTTCGATCTGGCCTTCGCTCGCATTCGCCATCGTCGCCATCGCCACCGCCGCTCCGGTGCTCGATTTCATCGGCAAGGATTTCGCTGGTGGGCGAGATGTTCTCATCATCCTGGTTATCGGAAACCTCGCAGATGCGGTATCGGGACCATCAGGCCACGTGGTGTCATTGGTCGGATCTGAACGAACCTACGCCCGCATCATGTTGTTCAACGCATTCCTGCTGCTGGCCATCGGATTCCCAGCCGGTTTGATCTTCGGGATGGTCGGAGTGGCGGTTGCTCGCACGGTGGTCAATGTGTCGTGGAACGCGGCACTCTTCGCAGTCGCCAAGTCCAAGTTCGATCTTTGGTGTCTCCCCAGCTCGAGAACGTTGCGCTTCCGATGATCACGATCACGTCGTGGCCCTACCAGCGAACGGACAATCGCTACATCCACCAGCTCTACGCCTCGTTGGACGTGGTCGTAGACCAGCCGATCTCCGTGACCGACTACCGGCCGGGGCGGGTGTGGAAGCCTGCGCCGGACTACCTCCATCTTCACTGGCCCGAGACCGCTCTGGACCATCGCATGTATGTCCGCGCAGTCATGCGAGCAATCGTCGTCCTCATCGACATCATGTGGATGAAAGTGCGAGGCACAAAGGTCGTATGGACCCGGCACGACGACGGCAGCCACCGCCAGACGCACCCCCGTACCGAACGCTTTTTCGTGCGCCTCTATCTGCGGCTGACCGATGCCTTCATCCATCTCTCCGAGGGCTCCCGCCGCCACTTCCTCAGCGCAGCAGATCGCAGGCCCCAACGAGTGATCCCCCATGGCATCGGCCCGATCGGGGCTGTGGACGAAGAGGAGCGGAGTGCAGCCAAAAAGGCACTGGACCTCAACGACCAGCCGGTGCTCGGCATTGTGGGTCGGCTTCAGGAATACAAGAACGTTGTCGAAACGATCGATGCCTTTGCCAAACTCGGGGAAGGACAACTCCTGATCGCCGGGGAACCGATAGGCCAGACCTACTCCGAGAGCCTGGAATCACGGCAGGATACGGCGGGCCTCAGGATGAAGCTGGGCCGCCTGACCGAAGCCGAATTCAACAACTGTCTCGCTGCCAGCGACGTGGTCCTGCTCCTGTACTCGAATCATCTGAACAGCGGCGTCGCATTCGAAGCGCTCGCCACTCCCAGCAAGATCGCAGTCACTCCGTCACCTTCGACCGCCGAACTCTCGCGTCAGGCCGGCAAGGAATGGGTCCGGCTGGTTTCACCGCCGCCGACACCCAGGCTCTTGCGAGAGCTCCTCAACTGGGCGGGCCAGCCCACCGAGAGCGCGCATGAGTTGAAGGACAACTGGGAGCAGGTTGCGATAGAAACCTGGGCCTTCTTGCGGTCTATCTGAGCACCTACAGGCTGTCGATCAGCTTCTGCACCCGGTCATCGGTGTGCCGAAACGGATCTTTGCACAACACGGTTCGTTGCGCCTGATCGTTCAGTTTGAGATGCACCCAGTCGACGGTGTAGTCCCGCTTGCGCTCCTTGGCTCGGCGGATGAAGTCGCCCCGAAGCTTGGCTCGCGTGGTCTGGGGAGGAAGGTCCATCGCCTCGTTCATGAGATCGTCGGTGAGGGTGCGCTCCACCATGCCACGGGCCTGGAGTTTGTAGAACAGGCTGGTCGAGGTGCGCACGTCGTGGTACTGCAAATCCATCAGCTGAACTCGTGGGTCGTTGAGTTGCAGGTCGTGGCGGGTTCGGTAGGCCTCAATGAGGTTGTGCTTGATGACCCAATCGAGTTCGCGATCCAGTTTGAACGGATCGGTTTCAAGGTGGGTCATGACGTGCTCCCACATGTGCAACGCCTTCATTTCATCGTCGGGAAGACCCTTGGTCTCGGCGTACCTCAGCGCCCGGTTCAGATACTCGCCTTGGATCTCAAAAGCGCTGGCTTCACGGCCATTCCGCAGCCGAATCCGCCGCTTGAACGTGAGATCGTGACTGACCTCCCGAATCGCTCGGATCGGGTTCTCCAGCGTGAGATCGCGAAGCACGCAGCTCGGGTCCTCGACCATGCGGAGAATTACGGCCATCGCGCCGACCTTCAGATACGTGGTGTACTCGCTCATGTTCGAGTCACCCACGATGACATGAAGTCGGCGATAGTTCTCGGCGTCGGCGTGTGGCTCGTCCCGGGTGTTGATGATCGGGCGGCTTCTCGTGGTGGCCGAGCTGACACCCTCCCAGATGTGCTCGGCTCGTTGTGAGACCGAGAAGCTCGCACCTCGGGCGGTCTGCAAAACCTTGCCCGCCCCGGCGTAGATCTGCCTGCTCACCAGGAATGGGATCAGCACCTCGTCGTAATGACTGACATCATCACCCCGGCGGGTGAGATAGTTCTCATGGCATCCGTAGCTGTTGCCGGCCGAGTCGGTGTTGTTCTTGAAAAGATGAACCGTGCCTCGGATACCTTCGTCACGGAGTCGTTCCTCGGCCGACTCGAGCAGCTGTTCGAGGATTCGCTCCCCCGCCTTGTCGTGGACCACGACTTCGCCGATCGTGTCACACTCGGCGGTTGCATATTCAGGATGTGACCCAACATCGAGGTAGAGACGTGCGCCGTTGGCCAGAAACACGTTTGACGATCTGCCCCAACTCACCACCTTGCGAAAGAGGTAGCGGGCCACTTCGTCCGGGCTGAGTCGACGTTGTCCCCGAAGGGTGCAGGTGACTCCGTATTCGGTTTCGATCCCATAGATCCGACGGCTAAACCCCACGGGCACAAGGTAACCGACCAACTCAACAGTTCAGCATCGGAGCGCGATCGTCACTGGCCTGGACGGCGACCGGGAGGACCTTTGGAGGGTTCGGTATCAGCGAAAGCCAATTCCAACGAATGGGGCCGAAATAAGGGTGCCCACG
>JBLYYW010000427.1:0-3579 GCA_048550155.1 Acidimicrobiales bacterium
CATCACGTGCTCATGGGTCACATCGGAGTACGAGAAGACCACCTCGTCGACTGCGTGATCGGCGATGAGATCCTCGAGGTCCGCTTCGGGATGGATGGCGATGCCCTCCGGGTAGAGACTCCCGGCCAGCTCAGCGGGATAGCGGCGCCCGTCGATATTGGGGATCTGGGTTGCCGTGAAACCGACCACTTCGACGTCGGCGTTGTCTCGATAGAGCACGTTGAAGTTGTGGAAGTCGCGCCCGGCGGCACCCAGGATGACGATCTTGTGGGGCATGGATGCATTCTTGCAGCCCACCGGTTCTGTCGTCACCCGACCACATCCCGCCCAAAAATCGTCGTGCGACTACACCCTGTGTTCTCGCCCGACGACAGAACGGCCGAATGTGGTGGGGTGACGACAGATGGGTTCGACCGCGCCGCACGTCCGAGGCCATCGCTTGGTACCAATAACCGCTCGAGGTCGTCCACGCTGGTTGAACTAGGCGACGTTCGTCGAATCGACCAGCGGCGGTGGGTCACATCGCACATTCAATCCCCGGCGGGAGTCGATACGGTGCTTTGGTCATGGGCACCGCGGGCGGACCGGCGATTACGCGACGGGCGAAGCGGCTTCTCGAGGGCGTGCCCGTGGTCGGCACGTTTTTCTCCTCGCAGCTGGGCGGGCGGCTGCGTAAACGGCTGTACCAATTCCGGGCGGCCGAGGTGGAGCGGATCGGGACAGCTCTCGATAGGGCGGGTGCGGTGTGGTTCATCGCCGGAGGATGGGGAGTCGACGCTCTCGTGGGCCGGCAGACCAGGCATCACGGAGATCTAGATCTGTGTGTCGAAGTTGCTGCCGGCGGCGAGGCGAAAGCAATAGAGGCCTTGGCGGCGGTTGGCTACGAGGTCACTGTGCCGCGGGCTCCGAGCGGGCACCAGTTCCCGTTCCGGGCGGTGTTGCGAGACCGCAGCGGCCGGACGGTCGACTTGATCCTCGTCACCTGCCTCGACACTTCTCCCACCGACGAGATGGTTCCGGTCCTTGGCAGGGACGACTGCGCTACTGGACACATCGTCGTCGACGGAGCGCCGGTACGAGTGCCCTGCCTGTCCGCCGCTTTGCAGATGGCGCTGCACTGCGGCTACATCCCCCAGGCCCGTGATCGTCGTGACGTCTCCGTCCTGGCCGAAACGTTCGGGCTGGACGTTCCATCGATCTACCGCCGAGAACCGCCGCCGTCATCGGTCAACAATCGGATCCACGACGTTGCCTGGGAGGTCATCGCCCGGATTCGGGGGATCTCGGCCGTCGCCGTTGTCGTCCCCGAGGCAGACGAATTGCTCAGTGCGGTCGGTGGTAGCGTTTCCGGCGGCATGCCGGCTCACGTGACCGTCACCTACCCGTTCTTGTCGCCTCGACGGATCCAACAATCTCACCGCGATCAACTCCGGGCGATCGCGTCCGCTTCGGAATCGTTCGATCTCGAGCTGGCCACTCTGCGTAATCACGAGCTCATCACGTTCCTCACCGTCACGCCAGAAGAACCAGTGCGAACCCTCACCGCTGCGGTGCTCGAGGACTGGCCCGACCATCCCCCCTACGGCGACAGCGAAGTCGACGTCCCCCCGCACATGACCCTCGGAATCAACGTCCTGCCAGAGGAGATCGCCGACACGGTCGAGCCGTTCCTTCCGATTGGATGCAAGATCGACCGGCTGGTGCTCATGGTCCGTGGCCTGTCCGGGCGGTGGCGGATCGCCGAGGAGTATCCACTCGGTATGGAGTCCGCCCGAGAATCCGATGACAGGGACTGATACGACCCAGAGCCGGGGGCTTCTCTCCAACGCAACCTCGCTCTTCGCCGGTCGTCTGGGCGTCGCCCTCATGGGGTGGGCTGGGACGGTCCTCATCGTCCGCACCCTGACCGCCGAGCAGTGGGGTCAGTTCGCCTTCGTGTTCGGGCTGCTCGGTATGTTGACGATCTTCACCGACATGGGCATCGGCCGGGTTGCGATCGCCGGCATCCTCGACGAGAACGAAAATCAGGCAGAGTTCGCAGGGACCTACGTGGTGCTCAGGACCATGTTGGGTCTGGTCGGCTATGCGTTCGCTGTAATCTTCGTGACGGTCGCTGGGTACCCCGACATCGTCATCCGCGCCGTCGCCATCGCGGGTCTGACGGTGTTGATCTCCACCCCCTCCAACGCTCATCAGGTCGCTTTCCAGGCGCACATGCGTCTCCATGTTGTGGCTGTCAGCGGCGTGATCGGCCAGGCCGCCCAGCTTGCGGTGACGGTGGCCATCGCCGTACGGGGCGGCACGCTGCTGTGGTTCCTGATTCCGCCGATTGTCGCCGAGATCGTGATGTTCGCCTACAAGCTTCCGAAGGCGCGGGCGCTGACCCCGTTCCACTACGTGTTGCGGCCCGACATCTGGAGCCGGCTGCTCCGGGAAGCCGTTCCGTTGTCGATCGGGGGCGCGTTGCTCACCATCACCTATCGGGTCGACACGGTGATGCTGTCCGTGCTCGACACGTTCGAGTCGGTCGGTGCCTACGGAGTGGCCTACAAGTTCGCCGACCTGGCCCGATTCGCCTCGACGGCCATCACCGTGCCAATACTCACCGTCCTGACCAAGTCCTGGTCCACGGACTTCGACAACTACCGAGCGACCATCCGGCAAGGGGCGATATACCTGAGCTTCGTAGGCGGCGGTTTGATCGTCGGATTCTCCCTCTTTGCGGCCGACATCATTGCGCTCCTGTTCTCCGAGACCTATCGCAGCGCCGCGCCAGCAGCCGTGATCCTGATTGTGGCAACCGGGATCGTCTACTTCACCGGGTTGTCGTTCAACGCCCTGGTCGCTGCCGGCCGGAACCGCTGGTATCCCGCCGTCACCCTCACCGGGTTGATCGTGAACGTTGGCCTGAACACGGTGTTGATTCCCCGCTTCTCCTACGAAGGAGCGGCCGCTGCCACACTGATCACCGAAGTCGTCATCACTTCGCTGCTGTGGGGGCTCTTGCTGCGCATCCCAGGTCTCCGCCCGATCGGGATGGGCTTTCTACTTCGGTTCGCCGCGGCCATGGCCGGTGGTCTCGGTGTTGGTTGGGCCGCGGCTCAAGTCCTGCCATGGGTGATCGCCGCCGCCATCTCCGGCTTCGCCTACCTCGGCGCAGTCCACCTGCTCAAAGCGACCGGGCCCGCCGGACTCCGCTCCCTGGTCCAGGAGGTCTGATGAACCCACTGCCCACAAACCGAGCCGCGTGGTGCGAAGTGCTCGACCTCAACCCGGGGGACCGGGTGCTCGTCGTCAGCGACCAGCCCGATCCAGCTCGTCATCGGCTCGAGCGCATGGGCGCGATCGTGGAGGTGGATTCGGGCAGCGGCGTTGGGCCGTGGGACATGGTGGTTGTGGACCGACCAGACGACCTCGGCGCTGTGATCAAAGCATGGGCACGAGTACGCCCCGGCGGGCAACTTGCACTCGTGACCGACAACGGGCGCAGTCCGCTGCGATGGCTGGACAAACGCACCGGCACGGCGGGTGGACCCGCCGTCGGGACGCTGTCCGAAATCACCGAGAGTCTTGCGGAAC
>JBLYYW010000428.1:0-2972 GCA_048550155.1 Acidimicrobiales bacterium
AGTGGGTAGCGATCCGAACCGACTGGACGCCCAGGTCATTGGCTCGCTTCAGATCATCGATCGTGGCAATTCCCGGAAGCACGAGGGTGGTCAGGATGCAGTTGGTGAGAACCGAGGCAACCTCTTCCAGCCATTCCCAGTCGGTGTGGGCACCGAACCCGTAGTTGAACGACGAGCCCGAGATCCCATCGCCGTGAGCCACTTCGATGGCATCGCAGCCGGCTTCGTCGATCGCTCGGGCGATGTCGTGCACGTGCTCCAGTCCGTACTGGTGTCGGATGGCGTGCATGCCATCTCGCAGGGTCACGTCTTGCACGTAGATCCGTGTGGGTTCGACTGTTGTGGTCATGCCGGCACCTTCATCTGGGCGAGTCGCTCGGCGGTCTTGATGGCAGCGCTGGTCATGATGTCGAGGTTGCCGGCGTAGGCCGGTAGGTAGTGGGCAGCCCCTTCGACCTCCAAGAATATGGAGATCTTCCAGCCGGTGAACTTGCGATCGAGATCGGGAATACGGATCGGGTTGGAGTCGCCCAGTTCTTCGAACTGCACCTTCTGTTTCAATCGGTAACCGGGCACGTACTCGTTCACCACATCGACCATCTGAAGAATGGATGCCTCGATGGCTTCGGGTTCGCCGGTCTCGGTGAGGCAGAACACGGTGTTGCGCATGATCAGCGGCGGCTCGGCCGGGTTGAGCACGATGATGGCCTTGCCCATCTGTGCTCCCCCGACGTCTTCTATGGCCTTGGATGTCGTCTCGGTGAATTCATCGATATTGGCCCTCGTTCCCGGTCCTGCGGAACGGGACGAGATCGAGGAGACGATCTCGCCGTAGGCAACTGGAGCCACACGGTTGACCGCTGCGACCATCGGCACGGTTGCCTGTCCCCCGCAGGTGACCATGTTGAGATTGGGAGCCCCGAGGTGTTCTTCGAGATTGACCGGCGGGACTACATACGGACCGATGGCGGCCGGGGTGAGATCGAGGATCTGCTTGCCATGGCTCTGAAGGACCTCGTTGTGTCTGGCGTGGGCACCGGCGGACGTCGCATCGAAAACAAGCTCCACATCGGAGAAGACGTCCATGCCGACCAAACCGTCGATGCCGTCGGCGGTTGTTGCCACCCCCATACGTCCGGCCCGCGCCAGTCCGTCGGACTCGGGGTCGATACCGACCATCGCGATCACGTCGACGATGTCGGATGTTCTCTTCGACTTGATCAGCAGATCGGTTCCGATGTTGCCCGAGCCGATCACTGCGCACTTGAGTCGCGCCACTGTCATCATTCAGCCTTTCGCAGGTTGGTGGAAACGGTACCCAGCGCGCCCATGTCGGCGAAAACCGAGTCGCCTTCCTCGATCGGGACCATCGGTCCCAGAGCGCCCGACATGATGCACTCACCAGCCCGCAGGGGGGTCCCTCGTTGCGACATGACATCAGCCAACCACACCGCTGCATGGATCGGATTTCCAAGACAGGCAGCACCGACACCGGAAGAGACCTCGTTCCCATTCACCTGCATCGTCATGGGCACATCTCGAAGATTGATCGCCGCAAGAGACACCGGCTGACTCCCGACCACGTACACACCGCAGCTCGCGTTGTCAGCCACCGTGTCGGCCATCCGGATGTCCCAGTTCTCGATTCGTGAATCGACGATTTCGAGCGATGGGAGGACATACGCCGTTGCGTTGATGATGTCGACGGCACAGTGTTGGCCCTTGTCGAGGTCGTGGGCCAAAACGAACGCGATCTCGGCCTCAGCACGGGGCTGAATCAGCCTTCCAGCCGGAATGTCGATTCCGTCCGCGAAGCACATGTCGGTGAACAGGGTCCCAAAATCCGGGCTGTTGACGCCGAGCTGTTTCTGTACTGCCTCGGCGGTGAGCCCGATCTTCCGGCCCGCTACAGATCTCCCTCTCGCGATGTCGGCATCGGTGTTGTACGACTGCACCGCGTAGGCGATCTCCACGTCGGTGTCGGAGCCAAACAGGTCGCGCAACGGAGCGATCGGCGTGTTGGTCTCAGCTGCGTTTCGCAACAGATTGGCAGCCTTGGCGATCAGAGCTTGATCCATGGATTCCCCTTCTCTCGGTTCGAATCTAACAATCGGCGGTCCGGTGACTCCGCTGGGTTCCGCAGAGCGGGACGTCCGGGTGTGTCGGCACCCTCAGCTCCTCAGCCGTTGGGAGGTGGGGTCGAACAGTGGGCCCTGCACCACGACCGCAGAATGTCGGACCGCCGTGGCGATCACTTCGACCTCGGCACCCTCGCCAACACTGTCGGTATCGACGAACGCGTGGGCGATGAACGCTCCCACGTTGTAGCCGAACTCTCCACCGGCGATCCGCCCGATCACCCGATCACCGATGAGGACTGGCTCCCAGCCGTAGACGACGGAGGAGGGGTCATCAAACCGCAGGGTGACCACCCGCTTTCGCACTGGAGCGGCCAGGGCTGCCTCCTTACCACGAAAGCTCTTGGTCGGGTCCATGGCCCAGCTCAGGCCAGATTCTGCTGGCGAGTAGTCCGGGGTCGTGTCGGATCCCCAGAGCCGGTAGCCCTTTTCGATCCGGGTGGACATGACGGCCTGAACTCCGACAGCCGGCATGTCGAAGGGACGGCCGGCCTCCCAGAGGGCGTCCCAGACGTGGAGCGCCAGTGACTGAGAAACGTACAACTCCCAACCAAGCTCACCGAGGTAGGAAATCCGAACGGCCACAACCGGTGCGAGCCCCACGTCGATGCGCCGCTGGGTATACCACGGGAACGCTTCGTTGGAGCAGTTGTCGCTTGAGCACGATTGCAGCACAGCCCTGCTGTTGGGACCCCACAGTCCGATAGCCACCAGTTCTTCACTGCGGTCTCGGTACCGAACCGACCCGTCGTCGGGTGCGATCGACCGGAAGTGGATGAGTTCTGCGGGCAGGTTGCCTTTGCCTGTCAGGATCCACCAGGTGTGATCGTCGAT
>JBLYYW010000429.1:0-3893 GCA_048550155.1 Acidimicrobiales bacterium
CGTCTCGGCCCGGCCACGGCCGAGCTCGCCGGCGGGGCGCCGACCGTGTGCGCCTTCGTCAACGACGACCTCTCGGCCGGCGTGCTCGAGCAGCTGGCCTCTGCCGGCACACGCATCGTGGCGCTGCGCTGTGCCGGGTTCAACAACGTCGACCTCGACGCAGCGAAGCGACTCGGGCTCGACGTGGTGCGGGTGCCCGCCTACTCCCCCAACGCCGTGGCCGAGCACACGCTGGCGTTGATCCTCGCTCTCAACCGCAACATCCACCGGGCCTACGGGAGGGTGCGGGACGGCAACTTCTCGCTCGACGGCCTCGTCGGGTTCGACCTGGCCGGCAAGACGGTGGCCGTCGTCGGAACCGGCCAGATCGGCCGGATCGTCGCCCGCCTGATGTGGCACCTCCGGTGCCGGGTGCTGGCCGTCGATCCGTTCGAGGTGGATCATCTGCTCGAACTCGGCGTGGAGTACACCGATCTCGCGACGGCGCTCTCGGAGAGTGACATCGTCACGCTCAACTGCCCGCTCACCGACGAGACGCATCACCTCGTGAACGCCGACACGATCGCCACGATGCGGCCCGGCGTGATGGTGGTGAACACGGGCCGCGGTGCGTTGATCGACACCGCCGCCGCGGTCGACGGGCTGAAGTCGCATCGGATCGGCTCGCTCGCGCTCGACGTGTACGAGGAGGAGGGCGATCTGTTCTTCGAGGACCGCAGCGGCGAGGTGCTCGACGACGACGTGTTCGCCCGCCTGCTCACGTTCCCGAACGTGTTGATCACGGCGCATCAGGCGTTCCTGACCCACGAAGCGCTCGACGCGATCGCCACCACGACGCTGGCCAACGTGGCCGCGGTGCTCGGGGGCGAGCCGTGCGAGAACAACCTGATCGACTGAACCCCGGCGCAGGTCGGCCGCTTCCGCCGTACACTGGGCCGCTACATACCGTTCCCAGGAACGATCTCGGGGCTGACTGGTTTCGACATCAGAACTGTTGGGCGGGTTTGCGACCCGAGTTGCTCAGACTCGCTAAACGGGGCAACCCAAAGAATTGCCGATGAGCAGTTCGCTCTCGCCGCCTGATTCATTTCAGATGAGTGGAGAGTCATCGTGAGCAGCAATGCCGCACGGGGCCAATCCATCACAGCCCGGCAACAGAAGTGAGGGATGACGGTGGGAAAGACCACTGACGGCGAGAAAGAACGCTGACGATTCGGAAAGACGATTCGTGGCCCACCCCTGATTCTCTGATGACGGAGTGAGCAGCCGACCCGCCGGTGCACCTGCGTAGGTGTAGAGCGGGAATGGTCGTATCGGGTCCGTTCTCAGACTGTTGGACGGGGGTTCGATTCCCCCCAGCTCCACGAACGAACGCATGTTCGTGGTCTCTCGGTTGACCGAGTACAGGCGTTCTACCAGTTCAGGATGCACGACGTCAGGCGTCACGAGATGCTTTGGGGTTCGATTCCGGAAATCGAACCCCGACGATTCACGTCCGACCGGCACCGACCAAGGTTCTGTGACCAGGACGAACGCGATCGAATGGTCGATGGTTCGGGTCCCGTTGCTCCACCGGTTGCTCCACCAGACCAGCCTGGTCACACGGCCACATGTAGTTACTGCCGCGCACGGCGGTGCCAGACTTGGGCCGAGCGTCGCAAAGCCCGAGGGGGCAACCGATGACAAGCTTTGCCATCGTCGACTAGCATGATCGACATGTCGACGATGAACGTGTCGCTCCCCGACGAACTCAAGTCGTTCGTCGACGAACGCGTCGGTCACGGCGGATTCGGGTCGACCAGCGAGTACGTCCGCGACCTGATTCGTCGCGACCAGGACCGCGAACGACTCCGCACGCTCCTGCTCGACGGGGCCGCCTCGTCGCCGGGCCCGATCGCAGATCACTCGTACTTCGAGTCCCTGCGCGCTCACGTTCGTTCCGGCGACTGAAAAGACGTGGCCAAACCCGTCAGACTCCGCCAACTCGCCACGGCCGACCTCGAAGACGCAAGCGACTACTACCGACGAGAGGCCGGCGAGCAGACAGCCCTCGACTTCATCGACACCGTCGAGCGCGCCATCAAGCGAATCCGCCGCAGTCCACACGTCGGCTCACTCCAGTTCGCGTACGAGCTCGCCATCCCCGATCTACGTGCATGGCCGCTGCGACGCTTCCCCTACATCGTGTTCTACGTCGTCACCGACGAGGAGATCGACATCTGGAGAATCCTCCACACCCGTCGCGACGTTCCGACGACACTCGAACAGCCAGGCACGTAGATCCAGCCGTCGATACCGAGCGCAGCCCCACGGAGACCGCCTACCAGTGGTGCCGTTCTGCGTGGCCCGGGAGTTGACCCTGCGCCCGGTCCGACTCCGCACATTTCCGAGCACTCGATCCGCTGCAGTACGCCGGTTCATCACGGCGGCGAATCGGGATGACAAGTTGAACCAGGAGCTGGCGACGAGCAGATTCGAAGGCGCTATTCAGGTGGCCAGCGATTCCCAAGTGTCGGATCTGCCTGCTGTGTTGGAGTCGATCTACCAGGATCAAGCCGCAGGCCTTGGCGTCGAGCGGGCCGATCTTCCGGTGGTGCTGTATCGCGCTCGCCTGACTCCGGCGGACGACGGCAGCGTAACCATCGACGGAGTAGCGGCAACGTCCGACTTTGACCAGGATCAGGTGACTCCCGAGGGTTCAGTTGCTGCGGTCGCCTTCGGATGCCTACACAAGACTCTCGAGATGCCGGATCGGATTCTCCAGCAATTCATGCAGACACGCTTAATCGACGGCATCCAGATGGCGTCGTTCGGCCCGTTTGAGGCGTTCTGGACCTACAGAGGTGACGACGGCTGGAGCATCACATTCTACGAATCTGAGTCCTAGGGGATTGGACCCGTGCCCTGTCGCCGTTTGGGTTCGTTGAGCACTCTGCCCAACGCAGTCCTGGCACTATTGCCCCGGCTCCACGGGGTGATCCCCGGACCACCCAGCACACGGCGTCTCCCGAGCAATTGAGCCGCCACTCGGTGGTGGCTACGTGCGACGGCCCTCCGGCACCAAGCCTCACCAGCTCCTGAGTCGTTGCTCGGTTGAGATGGGTGACGTCGGTCCACTGACATGTCAGTCCACTGTTCGAACCACGAACCGCCCGTGGGTGGAACGGGTAGCACAACTCGATTCCCAGCATGTGAGTCCGAACGGCATTCACTCGAGATCTCACCCAAAGGGCCGTTTGGCACTCACGCTGCTCGTCGGCGCCACGGACGCTTGACGAAGGCGCACAGATCACAAGTGCTCAACCTGAGGGGTGGAACATGGGGTGTCGATCAACCCGTCTTCGTCATCGGCCGCGTCGACTGGGGGCGAGACCGAGGTCGGTCGCATGTTTGGCGTTCATTGCAGCGGCCGTCCTCCTCGCTCCTGCCTCGGCATCTGAGGGCGCCGCGGACGATGCGTCCGGTGAGTTCACGGCCCTGACGCCGGCTCGGGTGCTGGACACCCGGACAGGAAATGGCCGTGGCGGTGCAACCACACCACTCGGAGAAAACCGGTGGTTCGATGTCCAGATCACCGGTCGGGGAGGGGTTCCGTCGACCGGAGTGTCGGCGGTCGTGATGAACGTCACAGTGACCGAGCCGACACGTCCGAGCCATCTGACTGTGTGGCCTTCTGGCATCGCGGTGCCCGAGATCTCGAACCTGAACTACGTTCCGGGTCAGACAGTGCCGAACCTGGTGACGGTCGCACTCGGCGCAAGCGGTCGGGTCAGCGTGCTCAACAGGTTCGGCACGACGCACGTCATCTTCGATGTCGTCGGCTTCTATGCCGGTGCGGACGGGCAGCCCGGGAGTCGATTCCACTCGATCGATCCCTACCGCTACTTCGACAC
>JBLYYW010000430.1:0-3387 GCA_048550155.1 Acidimicrobiales bacterium
CAGGGATCATCAAGCCGGAAAGTCACGTGATCCTCGGCGCGCCGATGGACGAATGGCGAGCAATCTTTGAAGCCGAACAACATCGGTCGATGTGGATGGCTCCGAGCGACTTCTCGGTAGAAGACGACCAGCTGGCGGTCGGAGGCCATCAGGTAACAGTGCGTACTCCCAATGGCACGACCGAGCCGATCTTCTTGCCTCTGCACGGCGCGTACCAACCGCACAACCTCGCCACGGCAGTGGCCGCCTCCGAAGCGTTTCTCGGCCGCTCGGTCGAGCAGGAGGTGTATGACGTCGCATTCGCAGACCTGGAGATGCCCGGCCGTTTCGAGATCGCACGCCGAGAGCCCAACGTGATTCTCGAAGGAGCCCACAATCCGGACGGGGCACGGGTCGCCAAATACACGCTCGATACCGAGTTCGCCCGGCTGGGTTCTTGGATCCTGGTCATCGGCCTCCTCGAGGGCAAAGATCCGGCAGAGATGTTCGAGGCCATCGGGGCCGCGGACTTCGACGCGGTCATCGTGTGTGAACCAACCTGGTCCCGAGCGTTGCCGGCTGCCGATGTAGCGGAGATCGCCCGATCAATGCGCCTTTCGGTCGAAGTCGTCCCCGACCCCAACGAGGCGCTGAGGCGAGCCCTCGCAGTAACCAGTGAAGAGGACCTCATCCTTGTCGCCGGGTCGCTCTACGTCGTTGGCGAAGTCCGGGCAACCGCCCGATCGGTGGACCCCGAGTTCTCGGCATAGTTCATTTGACTCAGGAGGAGGTCAGCTTCGCCCAGTGACGGGGCATCAAGAAGTGCGCGGGGTCTGCCGATCACAGACCTATGTTCTCCTCCGCTTCCTCTTCGCCGTCAAAGGACCGCCGGTCTGAACGCGGTGCAACCCTCACCGGCTATGCGTTGACCATGGCCGTCATGGTGGTTGTTGCCCTCGGCTCGATGAGCGCGCTCGAGAACAACAGCGAGGAGTTCCTCGAGAACACCGGTGACAAGATCGGTGAGCCACGCGAGTCCGCAGAGATCGCCGTTGCGACCGCTCAACAGTCCTACGGGAACACCAACAGCACCGGGAATGGTGCTGCGCCGAACACGAACACGAACAACCCGAACACCAACACGAATACGAATACGAACACGAATACGAACAACCCTCCAGATACGACGACGTTCACCGACGGCGCATCCGGCTCGTTCTTCTCAACGGCCGCTGATGGAACCGAATACTGCATCCAGCCCAGCGGATCAGGAGCAGCGGTTCAGGACTGCAACAACGGTTCGGGTTCAACCTTCATTGAGAAGACCAATGCCGCAGGCGACGTCTTCATGGCCATCGGCGATCAGTGCTTGACGCGAGGCAGCGGGGACGATGTGAACCTGGCTACCTGTGACAACACCAACGTCGACCAGATGTGGTTCCCCAACGGCTCAGGCCAGTACGTCAACCCATCGGATCCCGGGCGTTGTCTCGACGTCGCCGGTGGTCTTGGGAGCGGCAATGATGTCATCACCTGGTCATGCCACAACGGGGAGAACCAGCAGTTCACCCACGGCACGCCAACCCCGCCGCCACCTCCTCCGCCAGTGCTCTCCATCTCGAACAGCTTCGGCGGACAGACCTTCGATGAGTACGACGCCCCCGATGCAGCCAACAACCCGAACTCGGGCTCCATGGTCTTCACCGCCGCCGGCGCCGGAACCTACACCATCCTCCTCGACGGTGTGACCACGGGTGGAGGCAGTGACAACAGCTTCTTCGTCCAGGTCAACGGCGGCTCGCTTCAGACCTGGCACCTCGCAGAAGGACTGAGCAACCAGACCGTCGGCGCCACCAACTCACCCTCGAACGCAACGATCACCCTTGCCGAAGGAGAAACCGTCACCATCGTGGTCTACGGACGTGAGTCGGGCACCTACATGACCGGCGCCCAGATCGTCGGTCCGTAAGGCACTGGCTCCACCGCTACCCTCCAGCGGGTGAGTCGTACCTTCATCATCTGCAAACCTGACGCCGTAGAGCGTGGCTACGTGGGAGAGATCCTCTCCCGGTTCGAACAGAAGGGCCTCAAGCTCGTGGCCGGCGAACTCCGCACCCTCGACGCCGACACGCTCGCCAAACACTACGCCGAGCACGTCGGCAAAGGTTTCTACGACGAGCTGGTCGCCTTCATGAGCCGCAGCCCTGCATTTGTGGCTGTGCTCGAGGGCCCCGAAGACACCTACGCCATCGTCCGGACCATGATGGGGCCCACCAATCCGGCCGAAGCTCCTCCCGGAACCATCAGGGGTGATTTCGGCACCGTGATGACCGAAAACCTCGTGCACGGCAGCGACGGAAACGAGTCCGCCGAACGCGAAATTGGGATCTTCTTCCCCGATCTCTGAGCGGTTCACCGTGTGAGGGACCGGAGGTCAGACCCCGACCAGGGCCTTACCCTCAACCTCTTGTGAGGGTTGGGATTTGTTCTGAAGTATCCCCCACTGAAACCCCCATTTTACCTAGGGTCTAGACACCTGTTGAGGCCCAAACCTGTGGGGGTATTCGTGGCCGGAAGTCGCTTCCAATCGATGTTCTCCGCGGTCGGCCAGCGCGATGTCGCCATCGATCTGGGGACCACGAACACTCTCATCTACGTAGAGGGTCAGGGGGTCCTGCTGTCCGAACCCTCGATGGTCGCTCGAGACCGCGCAACAAAAGAACCGATTGCGGTCGGTTCCGAGGCCAAATTCATGATGGGACGGACACCGGCCAACATCGAAGTCATACGACCGCTGTCCGACGGTGTCATCACCGAGTTCGAGGCCTGCGAACAGATGCTTCGGTATTTTGTTGCCAAGGCTATTCCTAGCCGACGGCTCGGCAAACCTCGGATGGTCGTGTGCGTGCCATCAGGGATCAGCGCAGTGGAGCATCGGTCGGTCCGAGACGCGGCCGAGTTCGCGGGAGCCCGAGACTCGGTGATCGTCGAGGAGCCGGTCGCTGCGGCCATCGGCGCCGGCCTGCCAATCCACCACGCCGCTGGCAATCTTGTCATCGACATCGGTGGCGGAACCACCGAGGTAGCCGTATTGAGCCTGGGCGGGGTGGTGGCCTCCCGGTCAGACAAGGTCGGCGGGTTGGCAATGGACGATGCCATCGTCGAATACGCCCGCAAGGAGTACAACCTTGCGCTGGGCGAGCGCACCGCCGAAGAGATCAAGATAAAGCTGGGTTCGGCTTGCCCGATGCCCACCGAATTCGAGGCTGAGATACGCGGGCGAGATCTCGTCACCGGCCTCCCCAAAACCGTCGTCACCACCACCGCGGAAATTCGCGAGGCTCTCAGCGAGCCAGTGGCGGCGATCGTCGATGCTCTCAAGTTCACCCTCGATGCCACCCCGCCCGA
>JBLYYW010000431.1:0-6740 GCA_048550155.1 Acidimicrobiales bacterium
AACGGCTTCTCGATGACCTCCGCACCCTGAGCATGACCGAGGCAGGCATGGTCACTCTGGAAAAGGAGCGCACCGATCTCGGCGAACTGGTCAACGAGATCACCGATCGATTCCAGACTCAAGCGACCGCATCCCATGTGGAGCTTCGTGTCGAGGCTGCCGAGGCAGTCGAAGTCTTGATCGACCCCTATCGCATCGGTCAGGTCGTCTCCAATCTGTTGGTGAACGCGCTCCGCGCCGTTTCCGAAGGCGACAGCATCACGGTGACGGTTCGCTCCGGTGAACTCCGCGGCGTCGGTGCAGGTCTCGTGGCGGTTGAAGACACCGGGCGCGGCATCCCAGTAGATGAGGTGGAGGCCGTATTCGATCGATTTCACAAGGGCGATGACTCCACCGGATCCGGTCTCGGTCTCACGATCAGCAGAGATCTGGTGACCGCCCACGGCGGCACGATCTCGATCTCCAGCCGCGTTGGGACCGGAACTACGGCCACGGTTGTGTTACCCGTGGCCGGCGCGGCACACACCTGAGCCGTCGCACCATCGCGAGACCCAAAGTCGCAAGAAACTACTGTCAGGTGCCGTGGCACGAAAGCGAACATCGACCTCAAACTTTGGTGTCGCCAAACGAGAGGGACACGACGCGTCAGAGTTCTATTCCCGATTCGTTGCGCCGGCGTTGAGCACCGACGAGGAGGTTCTGGACTGCGGTGTGGCCAACCAACTCTTCCTCGGCGACAGCCGGGACATGTCCGACGTTCCCGACAAAAGCGTCGCGCTCATATCCACGTCACCCCCATACTACGCGGCGAAGGAGTACGAGCAGGACATGGGCATGGGCCATATACCGGCGTCGTATTTCGAATACCTTGGAATACTGAACGACGTCTTCGCCGAGTGCTTTCGTGCCCTCGAACCCGGCGGCAGAATGGCCGTGAATGTGGCAAACCTCGGTCGGAAACCTTTCAGATCCTTGACGAAGGACGTATGGGTCATACTCGAGAACCTCGGCTTCCTCCCCCGGGGTGAAGTGGTGTGGATCAAAGCAGCCGGCTCGTCTGGGAACTGTGCGTGGGGTTCCTGGATGTCCCCGTCAAATCCGTCCCTTCGAGACGTGACGGAGAGGATTCTGGTGGCGAGCAAGGGGCGCTTTGATCGAGCGATCCACTGGAAAGATCGAAAGGCTCGCGGACTTCCGTGGGAAGCGACAATCGGACGCGACGAGTTCATGGCGTGGACTCTCGACACGTGGCAGATCCGTCCTGAGTCGGCGAAGCGGGTCGGACACCCAGCTCCGTTCCCGGTTGAGCTCCCCCGACGCCTGATCGAGCTCTACACCTACAAGGGCGACGTTGTGCTCGACCCTTTCATCGGCGCCGGGTCGACCGCGGTCGCAGCTTTGGAGACCGGAAGGCGCTATGTCGGGTTCGACACCGACGCCACCTACATCGATCTGGCCGAGAGCCGCATTTCTGCGGCCAGAAAGGGCCTCGCAACCAACGAAGCCTGAACCGAAGTAAGGGCTTCCAGCCCTGTTGCCGATTTGGAGACCGCGTAACCATGGATCATGGGGTCGGAATCGAGCACCGACGAACAAGTAGTAGATCTACTGAACCGACTCGACGCGCTGGACCGCCAAATGCACGAGAGGCTCCAGACGCACGAACGGCGGATTGCCGCACTGGAGGATTCCCGGACTCCTCTCTCGCACGCCCCGATCGGGATGCCCCCACCCCCACCGCCGGGAGCGATCCCGCTCCCCGGGCCTGGACTCAGAGCAGCGCCCCGGGGGCGACCGGATCCACCGAGTCCTCGCCAGACACCGACCTATCTTGAATGGGAGGTTCTGATCAGATGGGCCGGCATCGCTCTGGTTGCGCTTGCGGCAATATTCTTGGTCAGTACGTCGATCAGCCGGGGTTGGATAGGACCAAACCTCCAGCTCGCGGCGGCCACACTGGGGGGCCTCGGCCTTCTCGGTGGCGCCATCTATTTCGCGCCAGAACTCCGGGCGTGGGCAGTGACGCTGGGAATCGGTGGTTCCGTAGTGCTTCCTGTTTGCGCAGCTGCAGCCCATGCCTGGCTCGATCTCGTCTCTGAGGATGTAGCGCTCATTCTCATCATCAGCGCGACCGTCGTATCTGTGAGCGTCGCGTTCTTCACTCGGCTGGATGAGGTCTCGATTGTGGCACTTCTGGGTGGTATGTGTGTGCCCGCTTCCTTCGGGTTCTTCGAGGTCGACCCGATCACGCTCACCGCGTGGTGGACCGCCGCACATGGTGCTCTGGCCGCGACTCTCGGTTGGTTCCGGAAGTCGACGCTGCTCCGGCTTGCGGGCGTCGTCGCCGCAGCTACTGGACTGCTGTTTGCGTCGGGCGTGTCGGCAGATCAGGGTGCCGACGTGCTGAACCAAGGTCTTGGCCCCTTGATTCTCATTGCTGCGGTCATGTGGCTCGGGCCCACGGTCGCCGAACGGATCGGCGATCACAACTGGGCGTCCTTTGACCACTGGAGCGTGGCGGTAGTTCCAGGGTTCGCGTGGACCGCCGTGCTTGCGCTCCGCAGCCGTGGGGAAGAAGCAGCTTGGTTCGACGCTGGGGTTGTCGGCCTTCTGATGACTTCCGGTTTCCTGATGGTCCTGGTGGGCACGTTTCGGTCGTTGCCGAAAACAGTCTCGCTGGCACACTTCCTCGGAGCCGGAGCTGTCCTCACGGCTTCACTCATAGCGATGTTTGAAGGCCCGGTACTTGTCATCGCTCTCGCTGCACAAGCCGTCTTCACCTTCATCATCGGTCAGATCTTCGACGATGAGCCGATCAGCATCGCCGCTGCGCTGCTCGGGGTCGGCGCGCTAGCTCTCACCGGATTCGGAATTTTCGACGGCATGGCCAACGATGGTGCGACGCCGGGCGAAGCACTCGCTCACTTGCTCGTAATCCTCTTGCTCGGCTGCATCGCCATGTTCTTCGGAGCCACGGGACCACGAGAGCTCGCAACGGCATTGGGGATCACAGCTTGGGTTGGAGCGATGGGTTGGCTTGCTTCGGTGCTCATCAACCTTCCTCAGGGCCAGGCGGCCATCTCCCTGGGCTGGGCCGCAATGGCCGCCTCCGCAATAGTGAGTGGCATTGCGCTTCGTTCCCCGGTCGTGAGAACAACCGGCCTCGTCACGCTGACCGTCGTCGTCGGCAAACTTCTGACGGTGGACCTGAGCGAAGTCGAAGTGTTCTGGCGTGTCGGTGTCTTCTTCGTGGTTGGGTCTGGACTGCTACGCCTCGCCTATGTGTTACCTCGCTATCAACCCGACGGCGTGACGCACGCGTAAGCACAGGCGTTCTCAGCCCGGGCGCGTGAGATGAGCATCACTGAGGCACCCTGTACGTGTGCCTCGGACCATCGCTACCACCGTTGCGCCGCGAGCGATGCGGGCGATCAGGTCCGGTCATCCGTGGGTGTTCGATCAATCGATACGGACCCAGAAGCCCTTCCCTGAACCCGGCGACCTCGCGGTGATCTTCGACGACAAACGTCGGTTTGCAGGAATCGGGCTCGCCGACCCGGACAGTCCAATCGCCATCCGAATGCTCCACCACGGATCCCCAAGGACAATCGACTCAGCCTTCTTCGCCAATCGGGTCGACGAAGCCCTGGAGCTTCGAACCCAGCTGACCAGCAGCACCCAAACCAACGGGTATCGCCTGATACACGGTGAAAACGATCGACTTCCGGGTCTCATCGTCGATCAGTACGCGGGCGTGATCGTCGTGAAGATCTACACCAAAGCCTGGCTGCCCCACCTGGACCCAGTGGTGGCCCACCTGGTCGCCCGACGATCGCCCGCTGCCGTGGTACTACGAGCCAGTCGGACCGTAGAGTCCGCGCTGCCCCACCGGGGCGCGTCGGTACTCCACGGTGATCTTCCCGATCCACTGGTCGACTTCACCGAGAACGGGCTTCACTTCCTTGCTGATGTCATCGCCGGCAACAAGACCGGCCACTTCCTCGACCAGCGTGACAATCGCCAGCGAATTCGCGAGCGCAGCGAGAACAGATCGGTTCTCGATGTGTTCTCCAGCACCGGTGCCTTCTCGGTCTACTCAGCTGCCGGTGGGGCCCGTTCGATCACCGCCATTGACATCGCAGACCGAGCCCTCGCCACCGCCGCAGCCAACGTGAAGGCCAACAACCTGAACCCTCCGGGCGGGTTTCGCACCATCCGAGGAGACGCATTCGCCGAACTGGCCTCACTCGGCACGGCTCGTGAACGCTTCGACATCGTGATCGTGGATCCTCCCTCCTTTGCACCCAAACAATCAGACATAGCTCGAGCCCTCGCCGCGTATCGCAAGCTCACACGAGCTGCGATCGAGGTTCTCAGTCCCGGAGGCCTCCTGGTCCAGGCGTCATGTTCTGCCCGGGTGAGCGAAGAGGCGTTCCGGGCAGCGATCCTTGACGAACTCGATCGATCCCAACGAACATTTGCTCGCATCGAGTCCTTCGGGCATCCCCTGGATCATCCGGTGGGGTTCCCCGAAGGCCGATACCTCAAGGCCATCTTCGCCCGGGCAACCTAGCTCGGCCGGTGCGTGCACTCGTACCAACCAACCGTCACCTACGATTGTGCACGTGGTGTCGTATCGCCGTCCGATGACGGCTCGAACCGCCTACACCCTCGCAGCAGTTCTGCTGCTGGGCGTGTTGGCCGCAGCGTTCGTGAGCCGCAACGAATCGCGCGATGATTTCATCATCCGCCAGCAGGTCGGGGACTTCGAGATTGATGCCCCCGACCTGAATCCACCAGATCTGAACGGCCCAGACATCGACGGTCCAGACTTCCGAGGGCCAAATATCGACGGGCCCAGCCTTACCTGGCTCGACGTGGCCTACACGTTGCTGCTGGTCCTGTCGGTCATCGCTCTTGTCATCGGCGTGATTCTGGTCGTCAGACGGTTCGGGCCGGGCCGGGCCGACGATGGCGTCGATGCTCGAACGATCCGCCTCAGCGGTCTCGGCCACACGGACACCCCTGTCGGTGGGGAGGAGGGCTGGGCGGCCTTCGAGCGGTTCTGTTACGCCCTGCTGCAGGACCCCGACCCGAGCCGAGCGGTTCGGGTGGTGATGCGCTACGCCGAGGCAGGTCTCGGCCGACTCACTTCCAGAATCGCCGACGAGACACCGAATGAGTGGCTGCGCAGAGTCCGCCAGGAACACCCCGATCTCGCAGTTGACCTCGGTCCGATCATCACCAGCTACCAGTCGGTGCGCTTTGGCGACAACGGTGCCAGCCCCGCAGAGCGTGATGGCGCGGTCAACGCATTGCGCACCCTGGCCCGGCGGGCGTGCGGCACAATCCCACCGGCCAGCCCGGATCCGGCGGGGGCTGGGTCAGGTGGCCCACCGTGATAAACGATGTGTTCGGTCTGATCGCAACCATCTTCCCCACTGCGGTCTTCTTGGCCATCGCAGTCGGTCTGGTGCTGCTCGGCCGGACCTGGTCGAAGATTTCCTCTGGCTCGATCGGAGCCGGACCGGCGCTCGTACCGACCCCGGTCCGGCATGGGCTCCAACGGGTTCCGTGGGACCTTCAAGGCGTCCGCCAGGCATTGTCGGATCAGTCTCCCCAGCCGCTGACGATCTTGCTGACTCGCGCCCACGACCTGGGTATTTCGGTGCGACTTCCCGATTCCACAGACACGGTAGGACGCATCGAGTCCATACTCGACCAGCTCGAAGCCGCACTGGAACTCCCGCCACTGGAGCCCAGCACTCCTCCCCCACCCGAAGGACTCCCGTGACCACTGCACCCTCAATCTCAGATCCTCGATCGGTCGGTCAACTCGCCGAACAGATGTTGGATCAGCTCGAGACCGTCATCGTTGGAAAACGCGATCTGCTGCGTCTCGTCCTGGCCGCTGTCTTCGCTGATGGGCACGTATTGCTGGAGGACGTTCCCGGAGTTGCCAAGACGGCGACAGCCAGGGCGGTGGCCCAATGTTGTGGACTTGAGTTTTCCCGTGTGCAGTTCACGCCCGATCTCATCCCCGCCGACATCACCGGTGCAACGGTGTTCGATCCGTCCAACTCCTCCATCGAGTTCCGACCCGGCCCGGTTTTTGCCAACCTGGTCCTGGGAGACGAAATCAATCGGGCGCCGCCCAAAACTCAGAGCGCCTTGTTGGAAGCGATGGAAGAACGGCAGGTGACGGTGGACGGTCACACCCAGACGCTGCCGAGTCCGTTCGTGGTGATCGGGACCCAGAACCCGATCGAGTCCGAGGGCACGTATCCGCTTCCCGAAGCCCAACTCGATCGCTTTCTCATCCGCACCGGCATCGGCTACCCCCAGCACGAAGACGAGGTGGACCTGGTCCTGCGACGCGCGCGGAGGGGAACCGATGTGGCGCTCGTCGACCCTCTGCTGACCCCGGACACCACCCGGGCGGTGCAGAAGGCTGTGGAACAGGTACACGTCAGCGAGCCGGTCGCGCACTACATCGTGGACATCGTCGACGGCACCCGACAGAACCCGAGAACCGAGGCCGGAGCGAGCCCTCGCGGATCGCTGGCCTTGCTCAAGATGTCGCGGGCCTGGGCTGCCCTGGGCGGCCGCGGCTTCGTACTACCCAACGACGTCAAGGCGATGGCGGTGTCCACGCTCAGTCATCGACTGCTGTTGATGCCAGATCAGTGGGTGCGCGGGGTGCAACCGTTCGAGGTCATCAGTGAGGTGGTGGAGATGAT
>JBLYYW010000432.1:0-5750 GCA_048550155.1 Acidimicrobiales bacterium
TACTTCGACTCTGTCATCAGGCGCTGACACATCGCTGACAAGTCGTAAGGCCAACCGGCTCGCCCCGCCTTCGATCGATCGTGGCTCCGCGCTCCGAAGTGCCTGATCGTTTTGGATTCCGGTCCGCTCGTTATCGCGATGGTAGCGACGTTTTCTGCTCCGTGATCTACAAATGGAGCTATGAGTTCCTGGTTCGAGCAGTTGGTTGGGTTCCGAGAGACCGCAGTCCCCGACGTTGCCGAACACTTCGGCGTGGACGGTGAGTACATCACCTCACGAATGAACGGGCGACGGATCAGACACGGCCGGTTCGAGGTCCTGAGGCTCCGCGAACTACGCAGCCAGGTCGACCGACTGCGCCTGGCGGGCGGAACCCCTCGGGTCCGCGAAGTGGTGGCCGACGTGAAATCCCTGCACAAGGATCCTGGCAACGCCCGCGCCCTGTTCCAGGTTGCGTCGCAATTCAATACCTTGGAGATGGTTGGCCCCGGGGTCACTCCGGAGTCCGGCATAACCCAGTACGAGCACGACCGCACCCAAGGTCCCGCGTGTGCGATGTCGTGCGGTGGGGGCATCATCTACCGCAACTACCTGATCCCGATTGGCCGCGAAATAGGACAGACCACCTTTCGGCAGCTCAATCTGTTGAGCGGAGTGTCTGATGCCCTCGGGGTCGATGTCCCGATGCGCAACGGATACGCGCTTCCCTCGGTCGATCAACTCGAAGAGATCAACCGACGGCTGGAGGCGATGACCGAGCACGAGCGAGACCAGGTTCGATCCCAGTTCGCAGTCGGCCTGCACTGGAACAGCGAGGTGACCCTCGACGATGCAGGTCACGTTGTGTCTCAGGCTTACTGCTCCGCCATGCCGATCGCGTACTCCCCCGCCAATACCGCAGTTTGGGAGCCGCTGGCCCGTCTCACACTGGAGGCCGCCTACGAAGCCACCCTCCTGGCTGCGACGGTGAATGTCCACGCCACCGGGAATCGAACCGTGTTCCTTACGCTGCTCGGCGGAGGCGCGTTCGGCAACCCCTCCAGCTGGATCATTGAGGCGATCGAGCGAGCGCTCCGGCTCACGATGCGCGAGGATCTCGACGTGGTCATCGTCAGCTACGGCCGGGCCAACCCCGACGTGGCTGCGGTGCTCACTTGAGCAAGAAGATCGACACCAGGCTGCTACCTCGTGCAGCCACGGCCGATCAGCGGCTCCATCGCCTCACCCTCCACCGGGACACTGAACGCTGTTTCCACGACAACGTCGGTGAGCTCGGCCCGGTCAAGCGCACCACGAATCTCACTTCGTGAAAGCCCAAAAGAGTCAGCGTCATCGGAACGCTCCCAGTCCCACTGAACAAACAGACCGCCCGATCGCAGCCGCGCTACCAGTTCTCGCACGGTTCCCGGATAGTCGTCGAGGAAACCGCACACCGAAGAGCACACGACCACGTCGTAGTCCCCAGAAGTTGGGACTGACGTTGCCGTTCGAACTCCCGACCATTTGTGCTCGCTGATCTTTCCATCCAGGACGTCCAACATCATCCGGGACGTGTCGACCGCCAGGACCTCTGCCCCTCGGGCTGCCAAACGCTCAGTGAGTTGGCCGGTACCACTTCCGAAATCGATGACCGATGCTCGTTCGAGTATGATCCCCGCGTTGTCCAGGATTGGCAGAAGCGACTCGAACGCAGCGTCGGCATACGCCCGGACCGCATCGTCGTCGTCCCAGGCATCGGCGTAGTTGTCCCACTCGTTCTCCGGTTCCGTACCCATCAAACCCGCACCAGCCTTTCGCCATCTCAACATAGTGGAGGACCACGGAGAACCGTGGTGCTGCGCCGGCGGAAACCGGGTCAGGTTCGGAGGCGCGAAGCTGTTCTATGTGTCCAGGCAGATGATTGGCCGCCTGGATGTCGGCCGCAACTCACTCCCACGGCATGGCTTGTTCAAATGCGACTTCGCCAGCGTCGAGAAACCGGCACTGCGCCGCGGTCTGACCATTTCGCTCCGCTTCATCCGGTTGCCCGAACCCCCCTTGCTCCGCCTCATGGTAGAACTCTTCATAAGCTGCCGAGAACGGCGTAACATCAACCGCGTCGGGACGAGCCTCGGCACCGTCGGCGAAGTGATCGAGTACGTACCCCCAGGGGTTCGGGCCAAAACGAATCGACCCATGCTCGAGATCTAGATCTCGCAGCTACCGCCCGAGCAGTTCCGACCTTTGGCGGCCGCTCGTAGATGGCGGAAGCCGACGGCCACCCCGGCGGCGTAGAGCGCCCCGAAGATGATCCCGACCCCAAGAGTGTTGCGGCTGATCAGCGCACCGAATGCGCTTCCGCCGAAGATCACGGCGAGGACTGCCATGCTGATTGGCAGATGGCACGGGAACAAGATGAAGGACCACATCAGCCACCGCCGACCGCGCCGTTCACGAGCGTCGGCGTCAACTTCGGCGTCTCCGTTGTCGCCTACCCGGTCTTTGACGACCAGTTCCTGTTGGCTGCCTCGTTGCAGCTTTGGGGCGAGTGACCTCTGCACGGGTTCGATATCGGTGCGTCGCAGGGATATCTTGAACCGAAGCATGGTCTCTCGGTTCGAGCTTCCGTCGGCTCAAGGGCTGGCCTGGTCGTCCGATGGGACATGATGCGCTCCCGTGGCCCCGCCAGGACTCTTCGCAACCACGGTCTCTACCTGTTGGCCCTCATCACTCCACTCCTCATCTGGCTGTTTCTCCGGGCCGTACCTACGCTCGATATCGAGTTCCTTGCCGGCAGGTTCCACCTGGTCTTGATGACTGTTGTCTCATCGTGTGCGCTCGCCGTGGCCTTCCTCGCTGCCCGGGCATCGATCAAGGTTCGCCAACCGGGCGTGGTGTTGCTGGCCGCCGGGTGCCTCCTGGTCGGGATTCTTCTGTTGGGTCACGGCCTCACAACCCCGTTCGTTCTCGGCCAACCACTCAATCAGTGGGTGGGACGCCTCCCGTATCTCGCCCTGAGCCTTTTTGCGTTGTGCATGACCCTGGCCGCAAGTGGCTGGGCGAGACGCACATTGTCCGTTTTCGGATCACGTCCGGTTCTCACGCTCGCACTCATCGGCATTCCGGCCGCAGCTTTGGTCGCGGCCGTGTCGTGGGACCCCACGTTGTTGAATGGTGCTTCGGAGCTCGAAAACGAGCAGGGACTCAAGAGCGCACTCGCATACATCTCGATAGGCCTCCTCCTACCCGTTTCGCTCTTGCACTGGCGCCGGTTCCGACTTGGTCTCGACATCGTGCAAGCGTCCCTGTCGATCGCTGCGCTCATGACTGCAGCCGCCATCGTTTCCCTTCACTTCGGTGAGCTGTGGCGGCTGTCATGGTGGGACTATCACGGCTGCCTTCTCGCCGGGTTCTCGGGCGTCGCCTATGCCGTGTTCAAGCGATGGGGTGCGACCAAGCAGGCCGCAGACGTGCTTGCCCTCGCATTCGAAGATGACCCTCTGACCGTTATTGCCAGCAACTACCCCTCCGCCTTGCGAGGCCTCGTTGAGGCCATGGAGACCAAGGACCGCTACACCCACGGCCATTCGGCCCGTACGGCCAGTCTGGCCGTGTCGATTGGCGTTCGGATGGGGCTTGACGGTGACGCTCTTCGAATGCTGGCCCAAGGTGCCTACCTCCACGACATCGGCAAGCTCGCCATCCCCGACGAAATCCTCAACAAGCCAGGAAAGCTGACACCCGCCGAACGGGAGACGATCAACACGCATCCGACAATCGGGTGCGACCTTGCCGCTGCTCACGACATCCTCAAGCCATGCCTGCCGATCATCCGCCACCACCACGAACGCTTCGACGGCAACGGATACCCCGATGGCCTCAGCGGTGAGAAAATACCGCTGTTGGCACGAATCGCCGCAGTGGCTGACGTGTGGGATGCGCTGATCACCGACCGCTCATACCGACCTGGCTGGAGTCCACAACGAGCACTCGACCACATCGTCGATGGGGCCGGCCACCACTTGGATCCCCAGATCGTTGCCGTGCTGCTCGACATTGCGTCAGACATGGGAATCACTCCAAGCGGTATCGGAACTGATCCGGATGCGTTGACCAACGCAGCCGCCGACTGCCACGAAGCCGGTTCCAGAGCAGCGGCTTTGGCGCCTGATCTCGAACATCAGATTCGTCAGGCGGTCCAGCGACGACAGTCGGCCGCCGGCTAGACGACACGCACCACTAAAACAACACATCCCGCACCCAACAATCTGGATGCGGGATGCGTGGCGTCGGGGCACGATCTTGCGGTCTGGCCGTCAGGGTTGGGACCGAACCGCGTGAAGTTGGTAACCGTTCAGATCAGGCTTCGATTCCCCGAGCAAGCAGGATCCCAGCAGGACCAATAGGGCGCGTAGGCCAGAAGGCCACTTTCACTCAAGGAACCTGAGGTCCTTGTCGAAGCTGGGTGCTGAACCTCAATCTCTACCACACGTACCAACAAGGGGATCTGGAAGTGCAAGACCGACTGTCCAACCGAGACAACGAACGTGGGGTCTCGACCGTGGAATATGTCCTGTTGATCGCAGGGATGCTCGTGTTCGCCATGGCGTCGGTCCAGGTGCTCGGATCGTCGATCAGGGGCGAGTTCCAGGACGCGCAGGGAGCCCTCGGAACAGCGGAACCTCCCGTGACCCTCGCCTTCGACGAGAGCGGCGATCCCGGTCCCTGCCCAACTGGATGGAACCTGATCCCAGCGACACTGACCAAGAAGAACCAGCAGAGCGTCGATCGCAACGGCGACGGGCTCATCTGCCGCAAGAACATCCCTGGCGGCGGCAATGGCAACACCAACCAGAACCAGAATGTCAAGGACAACAACAAGTAGCTCCCGATAGAGCGATCGGTTCAAACTCCTCCGATCGAGGTTCCCGGTGAACCAGGCGGTGCTGTCTCCAGAACCGACCCGCCTCTACGAAGCTGCGTAGTCCTGGGCTAGATCCATGATGTCGGGCTGGTTCCGCACATAGCTGGGGGCGGTGCCGGTTTCTCGCTTGAACGCACGGCTGAATGCGGCTTCGGACTGATACCCCAGTGACGCCGCAATCTCAGCGATCGACTGGTTTGTGTCCCGAAGTGTGCTCTCGGCGATCTGCATCCGCCAGGTGGTGATGTACTGCTTCGGTGATACGCCAACCAATTCGGTGAACTTGGCCGACAGATTCGATCGGGACATCCCGACCTCCGCCGCCAGGGACGCCACTGTCCAGTCTCGGGCCGGATCCCTGTGGACCAGGGTGAGAGCTCTCCCGATCAACGGGTCACGCAAGGCCTGGAGCCAGCCGTGCTGCGCGGCTGGGTCGTTCTCGATCCAGGAGCGGATCGCTTGGATCACCAGAATGTCGCTGAGCCTGGTGATCACCGTTTCGCCCCCGGGTTGCGCCGTCTCAGCCTCGGTGGCCATGAGCGACAACATGCTCGGCAGCCACTCCCACTGAGATCGCCCGATCGCAGCATCGATGTGAATGATCTCCGGAAGAACCGAAAGCAGCATGCGGGCGGCGGGGTGACCGAGGTGGACCACACCACAAATCACCGTGCACGGCGCTCCCCCGTCTCCGTGGCGCAGGATCGCGTAATGGCGACTGATGTAGTGGTGCGGCAGATCAAACACCAGCGGGGTCGACGAGTCCGGACTATCGAAAGCTCGATGTCCCCCGCCGTGAGGCAGTACCGCGATGTCGCCCTGTCGCAGTTCGTGGCTGCTGCCATCA